>NZ_JBFBJZ010000018.1:0-76088 GCF_040686255.1 Kitasatospora sp. NPDC085879
ACCTTGCCTCTCCCGGGGCGGCCGGGGGGCCGCTCCGCCGCGCGGCGCCCCCGCGGGGGGGGGGGGCCGCACTGCGGCACCGCCCGCCCGGCCGTTCCCGGGCGCCGCGACCGCTCAGCGCCTGGCCGTCAGCGTGGCCCCGACGCTGGCCGCGACCACACAGCCGATGCCGGCCAGCTGCACCCCGCCGAGCAGCTGTCCCAGCACCACCAGCCCGACCAGGGCGCTGACCGCCGGGTCCAGGCTCACCAGCACGCTGAACACCCGCTGCGGCATCCGCCGCAGGGCGGTCATCTCCAGTGCGTACGGCACCACGGGGAAGAGCAGCGCCACCCCGGCCACCGCGAGCAGCAGCAGGGCGGGCGCGGAGGCGGCGGAGAGCCCGTGCCAGGCCTGCGCCGCGCCGAAGGGCGCGACGGCCAGTGCGGCGACCGTGAGGGACACGGCCAAGCCCTCGAAGCCCTTGAAGACCGCGCCCACCTTGTCGGTGAAGAGGATGTAGCCGGCGTAGCAGGCGGCCGCACCGAAGGCGTAGCCGAGGCCGACCGGGTCCAGGGCCGTGCCGCCGGACCCTTCGCCGAGCAGGGTCAGCAGCACCACGCCGCCCGCCGCGAGCAGCGCCCACAGCAGGTGGCTCACCCGGCGGGAGAGCGCGATGGCGACGGCCAGCGGCCCGAGGAACTCGATGGTCGAGGCGGTGCCCATGGGCAGCCGGTCGGTCGCGCCGGCGAACAGCAGGGTCATCCCGGCGGAGGCGAGTCCGAGCAGGACGGCCGAGACCAGGTCGCGGCGGCTGCGGCCGCGCAGCCGCGGCCGGGTGACGGCGAGCAGGACCACCGCGGCGACGGTCAGCCGCAGGAAGGTGGCCCCGCCGACGCCCAGCACGCCGAACAGCGACTTGGAGGAGGCGATGCCGAGCTGGCAGGTGACCATGGCCGCCACGCACAGCAGCGGCGCCGGGATCGATCCCAGGCGCCGCTGCGGTGTGGTGGTCCGTCCGGGACGGCCGGCCGGTGGCCGGTGCCGTTCGGTACGGGTGGTGCCCGTGCCCCGGTCCGGGGGTGCAGCGGCGGCGGGGCCGCGTCGTCGCCAACCACCGCGCTCGCCGGCGGGCTCGCCCTTGGGGGAGGGCGGCATGGCGAAGGCGTCGGCGACCTGGTCGCCGGTGTGAGCCGTGCGGAGTGGCTCGAAGGTGTTGGCAGCGGACATGCGGTCGAGTCTGACGTAAGGAGTCATATGGTTGCAAGCCTGTTACCAGGATGCGGGACGGGCCCACCGGTCGGGTGAATCGGCGGCCGGGCGGCGCGCGCCTGCCGCCGGAGTCGGACGATCCGTCAGTACGACTGTGACGTGCGCTCCTTGGGAACCGCCGCGCTGGCCGCGGCCTCGTCCGTCCTGCTGCTCGGCTCCGTCGGCGTCCCGGCGGCGGCCGCCGCCCCACGCCCCGGGGCGCCGCGCCCGGTCCGCACCGTGCTCGCGGACCCGGCCACCGACCCGTCCTCCGGGGTCCGGCTGCCGGAGGGCGAGCTGTACTCCGGCCCGGGCTTCGACGCCTGCACCGCCCCGCCGCTCGCCACCATGCAGACCTGGTGGGACGACTCCGCGTACGGCGCGGTCGGCATCTACGTGAGCGGCTCCCAGCGCGGCTGCAGCCAGTCCCGGCTGACCGCCGACTGGGTGACGAGGTCCCGCGACATGGGCTGGAAGTTCGTCCCCACCCATGTCGGGCTGCAGGCGCCGTGCAGCACCAGCAGCAACAAGCCCAAGCACATCGACCCGGCGAACGCCGTCGCCCAGGGGCAGCAGGAGGGCGCCGAGGCCGTCTCGGCGATGCGCGCCCTGGGCTTCGGCGACGGCAGCCCGGTCTACCTCGACATCGAGGCCTACCCGCGAGGCGACACCCGCTGCAGCCAGGCCGTGATCGACTTCACCGTCGGCTGGACCCAGGCGCTGCACGCCGCCGGCCACCTCGCCGGGTTCTACTCCTCCGCCGAGTCCGGCATCGCCGACCTCGCCGCCGCCGCCAGGGCCGGCAGCTCCCCGCTGCCCGACGCCGTCTGGTACGCCCGCTGGGACGACCACGCCAACACCACCGACGGGGCCGGCGCCCTCAACCCCGACCTGTGGACCGACCACCGCCGGATCCACCAGTACCGCGGCAACGTCCAGGAGTCCTACGGCGGCAACGCCCTCACCATCGACCGCGACGAACTCGACTCGCTGGTCGGCTGAGCGGCCCGGAGCCGGCTCAGCCGCGGTACGGCGGGGTGATCCCCCAGTCCCAGCGCGGCATCGGAGACTCCGGCAGCGGCGGCGGGTTCGGACCGGAGTAGAGCACCGCCATCCGGGTGCCCCACTCCAGGTAGTGCGCCAGCACCGCGCGGAACTCCGGGTCGTCCGGCAGCCCGACCTCGTCCGCGGTGTCGGTGAGCAGGGCCACCCAGCGGCGCCGCTGCTCCTCGGTGATGCCCCGGCCCAGGTGCCGCGAGGCCATGTGCCGGTGGCCGCCGTACTCCGTGCTGTACGCCGGCGGGCCGCCGAACACCTCGCCCAGCCAGGCCGCCACGTGCCGCGCGTGGGCCGGGTCCTTGCCGGCGAAGACCGGCGCCAGCAGCCCGTCCTCGTCGACCCGCTCGTAGAAGCGGGTGAACAGGCGCTCCAGCGCGGGCGCGCCACCCGCCCACTCGTACAGCGTCGGCACCGAGCCGCCGCGCCCGGCGACCGGGGTGGCCTCCTCCACCGACAGCCCGGACGGCTCCGCGTACGGGGCGAGCGCGGCGACCAGGGCCTCGCCCTCCCGGCTCTCCCAGAACGCCTGCCGGCCCTCGTCGGACGTCCAGCGGATGCGCAGCCCGTACCCGTCCGGATCCCCGGCCGAGCGCTCCAGGGCGTAGTCGACGCAGGCCCCGGCCCCGCCGAGGCCGTCCACGGCGCGGCGGCAGGCGGCCTCGAAGGCGGCCCGGTGCTGCGGCCCGGCGAGCCGGTACCGGATGTACTCGACGGTCATGGCACGACTCAAGCGCGGCCGGCCGCTCCGGGCAACCCGTCGCCCGCCGGCCGGGCCCCGGAGACGCTGGTCTCAACTCCGCCACGGATGCTGACACCGGGCCCCGGCCGGGGAAAGAATCGGCACGTCAGCGGCGACTACCTGCGAGTAGCCCGCCGCGAGACCCACCACCGGTCAAGGAGGACCCGCGTGTTCAGCACCATGCAGGACGTACCGCTCACCGTTGCCCGGATCCTGGCGCACGGGACGACCGTCCACGGCAGCTCCACCGTGACCACCTGGGACGGCACCGGCCCCGTGGTCCGCAGCTACGCCGAGGTCGGGGCCCGCGCCGCGCAGCTCGCCCACACCCTGCGCGACGAGCTCGGGGTCACCGGCGACCAGCGGGTGGCCACCCTGATGTGGAACAACGCCGAGCACCTGGAGACCTACCTCGCGGTGCCCTCGATGGGTGCCGTGCTGCACACCCTCAACCTGCGGCTGCCCGCCCAGCAGCTGGCCTTCATCGTCAACCACGCCGCCGACCACGTCGTCGTCGTCAACGGCAGCGTGCTGCCGCTGCTCGCCGGCGTGCTCGGACAGTTGAACGACACCCTCGAGCACATCGTGGTCAGCGGCGAGGGCGACCGCTCCCTGCTCGACGGCTTCGCCGGCACCGTCCACGACTACGAGGACCTGATCGCCGACCGCCCCACCGCCTACCCCTGGCCCGAGCTGGACGAGCGGCAGGCCGCAGCCCTCTGCTACACCTCCGGCACCACGGGCGACCCCAAGGGCGTCGTCTACAGCCACCGCTCGGTCTACCTGCACTGCCTGCAGGTGATGGCCGCCGACAGCTTCGGCCTCACCTCCCGCGACACCGCGCTGCCGGTCGTGCCGATGTTCCACGTCAACGCCTGGGGCGTGCCGCACACCGCCTTCATGTCCGGCGCGAACCTGCTGATGCCCGACCGCTTCCTGCAGCCCAAGCCGCTCGCCGAGATGATCGCCCGGATCCGGCCGACCGTCAGCGCCGCCGTCCCCACCATCTGGACCGGCCTGCTGGACGAGCTCGACGCCGGCTCCTACGACACCTCCAGCCTGCGCATGGTGGTCATCGGCGGCTCCGCCTGCCCGCCCGCCCTGATGAAGGCCTTCGAGGACCGCCACGGCATCAACGTCGTGCACGCCTGGGGCATGACCGAGACCTCCCCGCTCGGCACCTTCGCGCTGCCGCCGGGCGGCCTCACCGCCGAGGAGGAGTGGCCCTACCGGCTCACCCAGGGCCTCTTCCCGGCCTCCGTCGAGGCCCGGCTGATCGGCCCCGGCGGTGAGCGGATGCCGCACGACGGCAAGGCCGCCGGCGAGCTGGAGGTCCGCGGCCCGTGGATCGCCGGCGCCTACTACGGCGGCGCCGGCCGCGACCCCGAGCGCCCCGAGGACAAGTTCAGCGAGGACGGCTGGCTGCGCACCGGCGACGTCGGCACCATCACCCCGGACGGCTACCTCACCCTCACCGACCGCGCCAAGGACGTCATCAAGTCCGGCGGCGAGTGGATCTCCTCCGTCGAGCTGGAGAACCATCTGATGGCCCACCCGCAGGTCGCCGAGGCGGCCGTGGTCGCCGTGCCGGACGAGAAGTGGGGCGAGCGCCCGCTGGCCACCGTGGTGCTGCGCCCCGGCGCCACCGCCGGCCTGCGCGAGCTGCGCGCCTTCCTCGCCGAGCGGGTCGCCTCCTGGCAGCTGCCGGAGCGCTGGTCGATCGTCGAGGCGGTGCCGAAGACCTCGGTCGGCAAGTTCGACAAGAAGGTCATCCGGGCCGACTACGCCGCCGACCGGCTGGACGTCACCCTGCTCGGCAAGGAGTAGCCGGAGATTCCTCTCCCCTCGCGGAATACCCCCCAGGGGTATCACGTTCCTGCTGGACGGAACCCGCGAGGGGAGAGGAGCCCGCACCATGGAGCACCACCCGCACCACCCCGCACACCACCACCAGCAGTCCGCCGAGCAGGGCACCGGCTGGTCCACCGCCGTCCGCGCCACCCTGCACTGCCTCACCGGCTGCGCCGCCGGCGAGATCCTCGGGATGGTCCTCGGCACCGCCCTCGGCCTGCACACCGGCGCCACCGTCGCGCTCTCGGTCGCGCTGGCCTTCGTCCTCGGCTACGCCCTCACCATGCGCGGCGTGCGCAAGGCCGGCCTGCCGCTCGGCGCGGCCCTGCGCGTCGCGCTCGCCGCCGACACCGTGTCGATCCTCGTCATGGAGCTGATCGACAACACCGTCATGGTCACCGTGCCCGGCGCGATGGACGCCGGCCTCGGCAGGCCGCTGTTCTGGGCGTCCCTGCTGCTCTCGCTGGCGATCGCCTTCGCCCTCACCGTGCCGGTCAACCGGTGGCTGATCTCCCGCGGGCGGGGCCATGCCGCGGCCCACGCCCACCACTGAGCGGGCGTCAGCCCCCGGCGGCCGTACCGGCCTCGGAGAGCGAGCCGATCCGGCCGAGCAGGTCGACGATCCTGGACTGCACGTCCTCGGTCGTCGACCGCTCCGCGAGGAACAGCACCGACTCGCCCGTCCGCAGCCGCGGCAGCTCCTTCGGGTCGAGGCCCACCGAGGTGTAGACGACCATCGGGGTGCGGTGCAGCCGGTCGTTGGCACGCAGCCAGTCCAGCAGGCCCAGCTGGCGGCGCTCGATCCGCAGCAGGTCCATCACCACCAGGTTCGGCTGGACGCTGCTCGCCCGGGCCACCGCGTCGTTCTCGTCCACGGCGTGCTCGACGTGCATCCCGCGCCGTTCCAGGCTCGCGATCATCGCGCCGGCGATGTCCGGGTCGGACTCAACCAGCAGCACCCGCGGTGCGTGGTTCTCGCTGTCCCGCGGGGCCAGCGCCCGCAGCAGCACCGCCGGGTCGGCGCCGGCCGCCGAGTCCCGGGCCGCCTGCCCGAGGCCGGCCGTGACCAGCACCGGCACCTGCCGGTTCAGCGCCGCGGTGCGCAGCGACTCCAGCGCGGTGCGGGTGATCGGCCCGGTCAGCGGATCGACGAACAGCGCGGCCGGGAAGCCCGACACCTGCGCGTCGACCTCCTCGCGGGAACGCACGATGACCGGCCGGTAGCCGCGGTCCTGGAGCGCCTGCTTGGTGGAGGCGTCCGGCTCCGGCCACACCAGCAGCCGCCGCGGCCCGCCGTCGACCGCCGGCACCAGCACCGTCGGCTCGTCCGCCGGTACGGGCGCCGCACCGGCCGGGGCCAGCTCGGACAGCGGACGCGGCGGCGTCCGCGGCTCCAGGGCCGCCGGGACGGCCGGCTCCGCGGCACGGGCCGGCGCCGGTAGTGCGGGCAGCTCGGCCGGGGCACCGGACCGGCCGACCGCGGCGGCCTCCGGCTGTGGGAAGGCACTGGGGAAGGCCGCCGCGAACGCGCTCTGCAGCGGCCGCGGCGGGCTCAGCTCGCCGAGCCCGGTACCGACCGGCTGTGGCTGGGCCGGCACGGCGGGCTCGGGCACCGCCGGACGGGCCGGTTCGAGCTCTGCCGACGGGGCCGGCGCCGCCTCGGCGGCCGGCGCCGGCAGCGCGGCGGGAGCCGGCTGCTCCGGGGCACCGGCCGATCCGGCCTGCTCCGGCTCGGCGGGCACCGCGAGCCGCCGGCGGCGGCCGGTGGGCTGCACGGGCGGCTGGGCGACCGGCGGACCGGCAGGCAGGGCGTGCTCCAGACCCGGGTAGACCGGCATGCCCGGCTCGGGCACACCCGGCAGCGCGACGGCGCCGGCCGGGGTCTCGTCGGCCGCGGCCCGGCGGCGGCGCCGGGCCGGCCGGGGCTCCTCGCCGGAGGCGCCCTCCGACGCGCCGTCAGCCGCCGCACGGGCACCGGCGTCCACGGGCACACCGTTCGGCGGGGTGTCCCCCTCGGCGGCCGGTGCCTGCGGCTCCGGCGACTCGGCGGGCGCGGCCGCCATCGGCCCGAGCGGGACCGGCCCGCTGCGGTCGTGGTCGGCGGGCTCCCGCCCGGCCCGCCCGGCCCGCCCGGCCGGCTCCGCCGGGCCGCTCTCCCGCGGCTCGGCCGACGCCACCTGGGGCAGGTCCGGCAGCATCGCGGTGTCGGTCTCCTTGGGCACGCTCGGCCGGCCCGCGGCCGCCCGCGCCGTCGCCGGGTCGAGCGGCAGCTCGACCACGTACGTCGTCCCCGCGCCGCCCGGCAGCTCGTGCCGCTGCAGCACGCCGCCGTGCCGCTCGACCGTGCCGCGCGCGATCGGCAGGTGGACGGGGCTGCTCTGCCGGGCCGGGCCGCGGACCTCGATCCGGGCGACCTCGCCGCGCTGCGCCGCGGCGACCACCACCATCGGGGCGTCCCCGCCGACCGGCGGCAGGGCGGGCACGCCGAGCGCGGGCGACACGCCCGTCCCCGGCGCGTCCAGCGACGGGGTGATACCGCTGACGTCCGCCACCAGGTGGGCGAGCGCGCGGGCGAGCCGCTCCCGGTCGGCCGTCACGTCGACGGCGGCCGCGTGCACCGAGTAGCGCACCCGGCCCGGGCCGACCAGCTCCCCGGCGTGCTCCACCGCCCGCTGGACGACCGCGTCCAGGCCGACCGGCTTGCGCTTGAGCTGCTGCCGCCCGCTCTCCACGTCGGCCTCGAAGGCCTGGTGGGCGAGCACGCCGTCGATCAGGGTGCCGAACCGCCGGCACTCGTCGGCGAGCCGGCGCAGCGTCCAGTTGGCCTCCGGCCACAGCTGCCCGGCCGGGTCCGTGGCGAGCGCGTCGATCCGGGTGTGCAGGGCGGTGAGCGCGTCGCCGAGCTCCGTCTCCAGGACGGCGGTCAGGTGCTCGTTGCGGGCGACGAGGGCGAGCTCCCTCGTCCGGTCGGTGAAGGTCATCACCGCGCCGACCAGCTGCTCGCCGTCCCGGACGGGGGCGGTGGTGAGGTCGACGGTGACCGGGGTGCCGTCCTTGCGCCACAGCACGGCGCCGCGCACCCGGTGCTTGCGGCCGGACAGCAGGGTGTCCATCAGGGCGGAGCCGTCCGCGGCGAGCGGGGTGCCGTCCGCCTGCGAGTGCTGGACCAGCGGGTGCAGCTCGCGGCCCCCGAGCTCGCTGGCCCGGTAGTCGAGAATGTGCGCCGCCGCCGGATTGACCAGCACCACGCGGCCCTCGAGGTCGACACCGAGCACACCCTCGGCCGCCGCCCGGAGGATCATCTCGGTCTGCTTGTGCTGCCGCCGCAGCTCCGCCTCGACACCGAGCCGGCCGGAGAGGTCGCGGACGAGCAGCAGCAGCAGGTCCTGGCCGGAGCCCTCGCGGTACGGGTCGTACGGGACGTAGCCGCGGCCCTCGGCGGCCCCGTCGTCGGCGAAGTCGTTGCCGGAGACCTCGACCGGGAAGGTGCTGCCGTCGGTACGGCGGGCGGTCATCCGGACCGGCTTGTCCAGGCCTTCGGACTCGGCCGTCGCCGGGCGCATCGAGCCGGGGATGCGGCTCGGGTCGAACTCGGGCAGCAGGTCGAGCAGGCCGCGCCCGACCAGGGAGGTGCCGGGCGCCTGCAGGCTCTCCACGGCGGCCTTGTTGGCGTCCACCACGGTGCCGTTGCTGTTCACCAACAGCAGCGCGTCGGGCAGCGCGTCGAGTATCGCGGCGAGGCGAGCAGCGCCTCGGGTCGGCCTGCTGCTCACGTCGACAGGTCTCCTCACGGCTTGGGCCACGTCGGCGGGGCTCGCCGGCTGGTCACGGCGGGCGCTCGCGGCTCGCGCTCTCCTCGGGCCCCGGCAGTATCTCATTGTTCTTTGCGCTGTGGACGACCCGCCTAGTAACGTTGTCGGTGGTTGGTGTCGGGCCCGTGGGCTGTGGCATCATCACTTGCGCACGGAGTGCGTCCGGGGTCATCGGGCGCGTTCCGGGTGGAGGAGGCTTCGCCTAGTCCGGTCTATGGCGCCGCACTGCTAATGCGGTTTGGGCCTTAAAGCCCATCGAGGGTTCAAATCCCTCAGCCTCCGCCTCGTGGACAGCCCCGTCGGCATCAGCCGGCGGGGCTTTCCGTTTGCCCCGAGGGGCGGCCGCAGGAGCCCGGGATCAATCGATTTCACCCCCGGTCGACGGTCATGTAATGTTGTCCCCGCACCGCCCCGGAGGCCAGCCGCCAGGGCGAGCGCTCATAGCTCAACGGATAGAGCACTTGACTACGGATCAAGAGGTTGCAGGTTCGAATCCTGCTGAGCGCACCACAACCCGCCGCAGCGGCCCCTCGGGGTCGCCCAGGCGCTCATAGCTCAACGGATAGAGCACTTGACTACGGATCAAGAGGTTGCAGGTTCGAATCCTGCTGAGCGCACCACCCGAAGGCCCCGGACACCGTCCGGGGCCTTCGTCGTTCCAGGGCGCCGGTCAGCCCAGCTCGGTCCGGTTGATCCAGGCGATGTCCCGCGGCTGCAGGAAGCGCTCCGCAGCGCTCGCCGGCCGGCTGCGGTCCAGGGTGTCCGGCACCGGGTCGTGCCGGACGAGCTCCGGGTCCGCGCCCAGCCGTGCCAGTCGGGCGGCCACCGCGGGCGCCAGGTCGGGCGGGCCGCTCAGCAGCACGTCCCGGCCCGAGCAGTCGCCGAGCCGGATGAGGCCCTCGTGGACCAGCGCCACCGCCTCGGCGCGGCCGGCCCCGTCCTCGGGCGCGGCCAGCACCATCTCCAGCCGGGCGTACCGGTCGACCAGGGCGCGCACCGCGTCGAGGTCGTAGTGGTCGGCGTCGCTGCGGGCGCCGAGCAGGACGGTCGCCCGCCGGTCGCCCCGCTGGGCGAGCGCCTCGACCACCGCCTTGACCTGGGCCCAGCCGGTGCCGCCGGCCACCGCCAGCAGCGGCCGCCGGGAGTACGGGTCGAGCACCGCGGTGCCGAGCGCGGGCCCGAGCCGCAGCTGTTCGCCGGGCAGCACCTCGTCGACCAGGACGGGGGAGAGCAGCCCGTCCGGCACCCGGCGGACGTGCACCTCCAGGGTGCCGTCGACGCGCGGCGCGCAGCCGATCGAGTACGGGCGCCAGACCTGCGGCACCCGCGGTGAGCAGAGCGTCAGGTACTGGCCGGGCGTGAACGGGTAGGGCCGGTCGGGCGCCAGGGTGAGCACGGCGACGTCCGGGGCGGCCCACCGCCGGTGCACCACCTCGGCCTGCCACCAGGCCGGCTCGTCGGCCGGGACGGCCCGCTCGGCGTCGATCATGGCCTGGGAGATCACCGTCCAGGCCTCGGTCCAGGCCTTCTCCTGCTCCTCGGTCCAGGCGGCGCCGGCGAACCGCCGCAGGGTGGCGAGCAGGCTCGCGCCGACGGCCGGGTAGTGCTCGGGCCGGGCGCCGAACTTGCGGTGGTCGCGGCCCAGGGCGGTGAGGTAGCCGGCCAGCCGCTCCGGCTCGTCGAGGCGCTGCACCAGGTGGGTGATCGCGGCGAGCAGCCGGTCGCGCTGCTCCTCCATCCGCTCCGGGAAGAGCGCCCGGACACCGGGGTTGTGGGCGAACAGGTGGGCGTAGAAGTAGGCGGTCAGCTGGTCCGCGCGGCGTTCGACCACCGCGAGGCCGGCCCGGAGGACCGCGGGGTCGAAGGCCACGGCCCCGGCCTCACCCGTCCGCCCCGGCGGGCCCCGCGGCCACCAGCGCGCGGCCCATGGTGTCCGCCACCACGCCGTACACCGCCGCCCAGGCCGCCTCCGCCTGCGGCGACCAGGCGTCGCCGGCGAAGTGCCGCAGGGTGGCGATCAGGCTCACGCCCACCGCGGGGAAGTGCTCCGGCAGCGCGCCGTAGCCGGCGTGCCGGCGGCCGAGGCCGGTGAGGACGCCGACCAGGGTGTCGGTGTCCTCCAGGTTCGCGACCAGGGCGCCGAGCGCGGCGAACAGGCGGTCCTGCTGCTCGTCCAGGTGCTCGGCGAACAGCGGACGGACGGCAGGGTGGTGCTCGAACAGGTGCCGGTAGAACCAGGCCGTCACCTCGGTGCCGTGCGGCTCGACGGCGGCGAAACTGCTCTTCACGAGAACGGGGTCGATGCTCACGGGCGCCGACTCTACTGACGGCGCGTCATATCGAACAGAGTGCGTCGACACGTGATCGGAAAGCGCCAGGAGCGGTGATCGCAATCCGGCCGGAGTGGCGGAAAACCGCCCACCGGGCGGCGACCCGGCCGGCGCGGCGGCCGTTCGGGTGCACATCAGGATCCGCCTACGGGTGTCTGAACTTGACGGACCGTCGACCGTGCTTCGCTTTTGTCGGATGTTATGGCCGCGTCATCTCCCGGCTGTGCGCGGCCCGGCACACGGCAGCGAAGGAGCGCCGGATGACCCGACGGTTCTGCTTCCCGGCGCCCGCCCGCCGGGCCCTGGCGGCCGCGGCCACCGCAGGGCTGCTGCTGCCCGCCGCGCTCGCCGCCCCGACCCCGGCCCAGCAGAGCCCCGCCACCTGGACCCAGGAGCGCACCGCCGCCCTGCCCTCCGGGCTCACCGTCCGGCTCGACTTCTCCGCGCTCCCCGGCATCACCGCCACCGCCGCCCCCGGAGCACTCGCCGACCGGGCCGGCAGCGCCGGCAGCGGTGCGACCTTCGCGGACGGGACGCGCCCCGGCGACCCCGCCGAGACCTTCGACATCACCGCCGACCGACCCGCCGCGGACGGCTCCTGGCGCACCCTCGGCACCCTGCGGATCGCCTTCTCCCGGCCGATGCGCAACCCCCGGCTGCACGTCGGCGGCCTCACCGCGCGGGCCACCGCCACCACCGGCACCACCGCGGCCGCCGTCCGGCTCACCGCCACCGGCGGCACCCCCACCGCCCCGACCCTGGTCGGGCGCACCCCCTGGACGGGATGGACCGAGAACGGCAACGAACTCGCCCCGCCCGACGACACGCAGGCCGACACCGCGGCCGACGGCGCCGGCACCCTCGAACTGGCCGGCACCGTCGGCACCGCCACCCTCCGCCTGGAACAACGGACCACCGCCCGGGACGGCTCCACCACCACGCCGCCCCCGCTGCACACCTCCTGGACGGTCACTGTCGAAGAGTCGCTCGGCACCGCCCCTCAGGGCTACGGCAACGCCTCCCACCTGCTCTCCGACCTCTACCTCGGCCGGGACGCCACCGACGACCGGCACCGCGAGCGTGCCGCCGCGGCGGCTGCGGCCCGGCCGCTGGTCCCCGGCCCCGGCGGGGCGGCGTCCGGGGACGCGGAGCAGCCCGCCGCGCCCACCCGGCCCCTGGTCGAACTCGTCCCCGCGGCGGCCCGCAGCGTGTGGGCCAACCCGGTGCCGCCCCGCACCGGTCCGGGCCACGGCGAGTACCCGGGCGCCGACCCGACCCTCGGCTTCCCCACCGAGGCCGCGAGCGGCGACTGCTACCGGGTCGACGTGCCCGTCGCGCCCGGCCCCGGCCCCGCCGTCCTGGCCGGCTGGGTCGACTTCGACCGCAACGGCCGCTTCGACCCGCTGGAGCGGGTGCAGGCCGAGGTGCCGCAGGGCGCCGCCACCGCCCGCCTGGAGTGGGCGGTCACCGGCCGGGTGGTCGCAGGGGAGACCTGGGCCAGGCTGCGGATCGCCCGGGACGCCTCCCAACTCGTCACCCCGGGCGGCTTCGCCGACTCCGGCCAGGTCGTCGACCAGCGGATCCGCCTCGCCGGCGGCTCCGCCCACCCGGAGATCTCCGCCCCGGCGAACGGCACGGTCACCGCGGAGGTCCGCCCGAAGGTCGCCGGCCCCGGCGCGCCGGCCGGCGCGAGCACCGCCGTCACCGACGGCGACCGCACCCTCTGCACCGCGACGGCGGCCCAGGACGGCGGCTGGACCTGTCGACCCGGCGAGGCACTGGCCGACGGCGAGCACACCCTGACCGCAGTGGTCACCACCCGCGCCGGCGCCGTGCTGCGCAGCGAGCCCGTCCGGCTGACCGTCAAGACCGCCCCGCCCGCGGCCCCCGCGTTCACCCTGCCCGAGTACACCAACGACCCCGGTCTGCTCGTCACCGGTGTCGGCGAGCCCGGCAGCACCGTCTCGGTCACCGAGGCCGGCCCGACACCGCGGGCCGCCGGCGAGCTCTGCAGCACCGGCGTCGGACCGGACGGCGGCTGGTCCTGCCTGCCGGTGGAGAGCCTCGACGACGGCGTCCACCAGCTGACCGCCACCGCGGTGGACGCGGCCGGCAACACCGCCCGGAGCCGGGAGGCCGCGCTGACCGTCGACACCGTGGCACCGGCCCGTCCCGTGTTGGAGGCGCCGAAGGCCGGCGCCGCGGCGCCCGCCCGGGCGCGGTTCGCCGGACGGGCGGAGGCCGCGGCCACCGTCACCGTCGGGGCGAAGGCGGCGGGCGGGGACCGGCTCGTCCTCTGCAGCGCCACCGCGGGCGCCGACGGCACCTGGGCCTGCACCGCCGACCGCGCCGCGCCGGAGGGGGAGCAGGTGCTGCTGGCCACCGCCGCCGACCGCGCCGGGAACAGCACGGCGGGGGAGCCGGTGACCGTGCGGATCGCGGCGGAGCCCGCACCGGTCTCGCCTTCGCCGTCCGGGTCCTCGCCTTCGCCGTCGGCCGCCGAGCCGCCCGCAGCGGAGCAGCCGGCCGACCCGGGCGCGGCGGCCTCCGCCGACGGCGGTTCCGCACAGGGCGGCCGGGCGCGGGCGGTGCCGCCCCGGCCGGAGCGTGCGTCGTTCCAGTGGCCGGCCCCGGACGTCCGGCTGCTCGCCGGCTTCGGCGGGCTGCTCGCGGGCCTGGCGGTCGCCGGACTGCTGCGGCGGCTGCTCGCCCGCGGCTCCGGCACCCGACGCAAGGGCTGACTATTCGTCAGTTCACGTGATGGCGACGGGAATCGACACGCCCGTCTTGCGTGAAATGTCGCATTTGATGACTTGTCGACCTAGCCTGAGATCCGGTGTCGGCCGTCCGCTTCGACCGGCCGCCCGCGCCTTGCCGCACCCGAACCCGAGGACCGTGCATGGACGTCACCCGCGACTCATCGCCACGACCCGCCCCCCGGCCGGCCGGGCCGCCCGACCCCGCGGCGGGCGGCCCCGGAGGGCCCGGCTCGGCCGGATCGACCGCCGCCACCGGCAAGGCCCAGCCCGCCCGCGCCACCAGCGGCGGCCTGACCGCCCCCGCCCCGGGCACCGCCGCCCGGGCCGCGCTGCCGGAGGACCCGCCCACCCGAGAGCTCACCCCCGTCCGCGCCGAACCGGACACCGACACCCCCGCGACCCGCCGTCCGCCCCGCGTCGACCAGGCGCTGCGCGAGCGGCACGCCTTCGCGCTGCCCGGCTGGCTTGCCCTGCTCGTCCTGCTGCTGGGCACCGCCGGGCTGCTGGCCGTCCTCGTCCGGGCCGGTGTGGTGCCGGAGTTCGAGGCGCTCCCGGACATCCGGACCGAGGCCGTGCGGCGCGGCGGCCCCGCCGGGCTGACCGGCGCCGAGATCGCCGCCGTCGCCTCCGTCGGCCTGCTACTGGTGGCCGTCCTGGCCGGGCTGCTCTCCAACCCCGGCGGCGAGGCCAGGGTGCTCACCCGCTGGGGCCGCTACCGCGGCACCGTCCGCCGGGCGGGCCTGCTCTGGGTCAACCCGCTGGTGCGGCGCCGCCGCGTCGACGTCCGGCTCCGCCACTGGCGCAGCGACCCTGTGACGGTCACCGACCGCACCGGCACCCCGATCGTCGTCCGGCTGCTGGTCGTCTGGCGGGTCCGGGACACCGCCCGCGCCGTGCTCTCGGTGGCCGAGCACGAGGCCTACCTGCGCGAGCAGATCCACGCCGTGCTCAGCCGTACCGCCAGCCGGCTGCCCTGCGACTCCGACGCGGGACCCGGCCCGGCGCTCCGGGACGGCCAGTGGTTCGCCGACGAGCTCAGCCGCGCCCTGGCCGCAGAGGCGCACCCGGCCGGACTGGAGGTGTACTCGGCGCAGCCGATCGCCCTCGACTACGCGCCCGAGGTCGCCGAGTCGATGCGCCGCCGCCGCCTCGCCGACCTCGACGCGGGCCTGCGCACCGTCCTGGTCGACGACGCCGTCGAGGCCGCCGCGCTCGCCGTCCGCCGCCTCGAACGGGCCACCGCCCACCAACTCGACGAGGCCGCCCGCAGCGCGCTGATGGAGCAGCTGCTGGTCGCCTTCGTCGCCCCCGTCGGGGTCGTCGGCGCCCCGGTACCCGCCCCGGCCGCCCGGCCGGCCCGCAAGGAGGGCGCCGGCCGCAGGGAGGGGCGGCCGGCGTGACCATAGCCGCCGACCCCGCCCCGATCGCCTTCGTCGAGGTCACGCCCGCGGGCTGCCGCTGCCGGCGCTGCGCGGTCGCGGGCCCGGACGGGGCGGCCGGCCGCGTCCTCCGGCCCACCCGACCCGTCCGGGGCCGCCGCGCCCTGCGCGCGGCCTGCCTTTCGGCCGCCGTCCTGGCCGGCCTCGGCGCCGGCGCCTCCGCCGCCCGCGCACTGCCGCGCCCGGACGGACCCGGCTGGGACGGCTCCCGCTACTGGTTCCGCACCGGGGGGTGACGCTGGACCGCCCGCTGATCGGTCTACCTCGCCCGCACGGGCGCCCACCCGGCGGCCACGCCCGCCGCGCCGGATGCCGCCGCCGCAGAGCCCGCCCCCGCACAGCCCGCCCCCGCCGGGCAGCCCGTACCTGCCGCGCAACCCGCAGCCGCCGCACAGCCCGCCGCCGGTCCGCCGAACGACCGGGAGGCGGCCGTGGCCTTCGCCCTGGCCCAGCTCGGCAGGCCCCACCGGTGGGGCGGTGAGGGCCCGGGCGGCTACGACTGCTCCGGCCTCGTCCAGCAGGCGCTGCGCCGTGCGGGCGTCGACCTGCCGGGGGTCGCCGCGACCAGTACGCCGCCGGCACCCCCGTCACCGCCGACCGGCTGCGCCGCGGCGACCTGCGGTTCTGGTCGGACAGCGGCCGGGCCTCCGGCATCGGGCACGTCGCGCTCTACCTGGGCGACGGCCGGTACGTCGAAGCGCCCCGGCCCGGCCGCACCGTGCGGATCTCCACCGTCCGCGCGGGCTACCACCCGACCCACGTCGGCCGGCCCTGGACGCTCTGTCCACAGGCTGTGGACGGTCCCTGCGTGCGAGACTCCCGCGGCCGCCGCGCGCAGCCCGTGGGCCTACGCGGAGGCCGCGTCCAGCAGGGCGGTCTCCTCCTCCGCCAGCCGCAGGTCGACCGCGGCCAGCAGCGCCGGCAGCTGCTCGACGGTGCGGGCGCTGGCGATCGGCGCCGCCACCGTCGGCCGGGCGGCGAGCCAGGCCAGGGCCACCGTGGCGGGCTCCACCCCGCGGACGGAGGCGATCTTGTTCAGGGCCTCCAGCACCAGCAGCCCGCGCGGCTCCGCCAGGTAGCGGGCCGCGCCCTGGGCGCGGGCGCTCGGCACCTCGGCGCCGCCCGGGCGGTACTTGCCGGTGAGGAAGCCCGAGGCCAGCGCGTAGTACGGCACCGCGGACAGCCCGTTCGCCGCCGCCACGTCGGCGAGCCCGCCCTCGTAGGTGCCGCGGGAGACCAGGTTGTAGTGCGGCTGCACCGCCACGTACCGGGCCAGGCCCTCCCGGTCGGAGAAGGCCAGCGACTCGGCCAGCCGGTCCGCGCCGATGTTGGAGGCGGCGATCTCGCGGACCTTGCCCTCCTTCACCAGCTCGTCCAGGGCGGTGACGATCTCCTCCACCGGCGTCCCGGGGTCGTCCCGGTGGGTGTAGAAGAGGTCGATCCGCTCGATGCCCAGCCGGACGAGCGACTCTTCGGCGACCCGCTTGATGTTCGCGGCCTTCAGCCCGGGCGCGTCCGGGTGCATCCCGACCTTGGTGGCGACCACGATCGCGTCGCGGTTGCCGCGGCTGCGCAGCCAGTTGCCGATCACGGTCTCGGACTCGCCGCCGGTGTTGCCGGGCACCCAGGACGAGTACATGTCGGCGGTGTCGACGAAGTTGCCGCCGGCCGCCGCGTAGGCGTCGAGGACGGCGAAGGACTGGGCCTCGTCCGCCGTCCAGCCGAAGACGTTGCCGCCGAGGCTGAGCGGCGAGACTTCCAGGTCGGAGGCGCCGAGGGTCACCCGGCGGGCGTCGTTGCGGTAGTCGGTCATGCCGCGAGTCAACCCGATCCGAGGACCGGCCATTCCGGGGCCGGGCGCGTGTTCACGCGCTTGTCGCGCGGGTGTTGCACATGCAGGTGGGGGGAGCCTGTGGAGATCACCCCTGCGAGGGGTCCGGGGTGTTCCGGGGACACCGGCGTTGGCTAGAGTCCTCGCCATGGCTGACAACGACTACGACCCCGCCGGCAGCACTCAGATGTTCCGGGCGTTCGTCGACGAGACCCCGGCCCCGCAGGCCCCCGGCTCCGTCAACACCTACGGCAGCAGCTCCTCCAACCGTGGCGGCATGGTCGTCGCCTTGGTGGTGCTGGCCCTCGTCGTCATCGGCGGCGTGGTCTGGCTCGCCGTCAAGTAGGCGGCCCGGCTCACGGGCCGCGGGACGCGGCGCGGTCCCTAGACTGATCGGGCCCGCGCCCGCCGTCCCCCGTGCCCCAGGAGGCCCCCGCCGTGACCCAGCCCACCGAGACCGCGCGCAGCCTGGGCCTGAGAGGGGCCGTGAACGCCCGCGACCTGGGTGGCTACCGGACCGCCGACGGCCGGGTGCTCAAGCCGGGCACCGCCCTGCGCGCGGACGCGCTCAACCGGCTCGGCGAGGAGGACCTCGCCCTGCTCTCCGACCACGGGCTGCGCCAGATCGTCGACCTGCGCAGCCTCGCCGAGGTCCGTGAGGCCGGCCCGGACATCGTGCCCGGCCTGCCCACCGCCGAGATCGCCGCCGCGGAGCTCTCCGCCACCCCGGTCACCGTCGAGCGCATCACCGCCGACGGCATCACCCTGCACCACCTGCCGGTCTTCGCCCGCGAATTCGACATCTACGTCGCCCTGCGCAACGCGCTCGCCGACCGTGACGCGGACAAGCAGCGCGCCCTGCTCGGCGGCGGCCGGGCCGAGGCCATGATGGTCGGCCTCTACCGCTGGTTCGTCACCGACACGGTCGCCCGGGACCGCTTCGCCACCCTGATCCGGCTGCTCGCCGAGCCCGACGGCACCCCGCTGCTCTTCCACTGCTCGGCCGGCAAGGACCGCACCGGCTGGGCGGCCGCCCTGGTGCTGACCGCCCTCGGCGTCGACCGCGACACCGTCTACACGGACTACCTGCTGACCAACGAGCGCTCCGCCGCCATCGTCGAGCACGTGGTGGACAGCTTCGGCACCCGCGGCCTGATGAAGGAGCCGGCGCTGCTGCTGCCGATCTTCCACGCGGACCGCGCCTACCTCGACGCCGCGTTCGAGGAGGTCGCGGCCGGCTGGGAGAGCTTCGACGACTTCTGGCGGGACGGCCTCGGACTGGACGAGGCCGTGCTGGACGGGCTGCGCACCAACCTGCTCGCCTGACCGGCCCGCGGCCCCTGCCGCCGGTCGGCGCGTGCCCGGTCGGCGGGCGCCCTGTCAGCCCTCCGCGGTCAGCCCGGCCCGGAGCTGGGCCAAAGTCCTGGTCAGCAGCCGGGAGACGTGCATCTGGGAGATGCCGATCTCCTCGCCGATCTGCGACTGCGTCAGGTTGCCGAAGAAGCGCAGCATGATGATCCGCCGCTCGCGCGGCGGCAGCTTCGCCAGCAGCGGCTTCAGCGACTCGCGGTACTCCACGCCCTCCAGGGCCAGGTCGTCGTAGCCGAGCCGGTCGGCCAGCGGCCCCTCGCCGTCCTCCTCGCCGGGGGTGGAGTCGAGCGAGCTGGCGGTGTACGCGTTGCCCACCGCCAGGCCCTCCACGACGTCCTCCTCGCTGACGCCGAGGCAGGCGGCCAGCTCGGCGACGGTGGGGGAGCGGTCGAGCTTCTGCGCGAGCTCGTCGCCCGCCTTGGTGAGGGCCAGGCGCAGCTCCTGGAGGCGCCGCGGCACCCGCACCGACCAGCTGGTGTCCCGGAAGAATCGCTTGATCTCGCCGACCACGGTGGGCATGGCGAAGGTCGGGAACTCCACCCCGCGGTCCGGGTCGAAGCGGTCGATGGCCTTGATCAGCCCGATCGTGCCGACCTGGACGATGTCCTCCATCGGCTCGTTCCGGCTGCGGAAACGCGCCGAGGCGTAGCGCACCAGCGGCAGGTTGAGCTCGATCAGGGTGTCCCGGACATAGGCGTGCTCGGCGCCGCCCGGCTCCAGGGCGGCCAGCCGGCGGAACAGCGACCGCGAGAGCGTCCGGGTGTCCAGCGGGCGCCCGCCGACCACCGGATCGGCCCCGGCCCCCGGCGTCGGGGCGCCCTCCGCCCGCTCCCCGCCCTGCTGCTGCGGGATCGCCTGCAGCACGGCCCGCACCCCGGCGGCCTGCTCCCCAGGGATCTCCTCGACGACCGCACCGATCGACTCTCCGGACACGCGCCCCACCCCCTCGTGACTGACTGTTCAACGGGCATCAGCGCTGCGTGGTTCCCGCCGATCGGCCCTCCCTCCCACCCCCATACCGGCCCACCGGCCCCGGCAAACCCGGCCGTCGCGAGATGTCACACGGCGGTAACGCGGCGCGATCTTCCGTCCGGCTCACTCCTCCCAGGAGTTGCCGGTCCGCAGCCGGGTGAGGATGCGCGACAGCAGCCGGGAGACGTGCATCTGGGACATCCCCAGCTCGGTGGAGATCTGCGACTGCGTCAGGTTGGCGAAGAACCGCAGCATGATGATCCGCCGCTCCCGCTCGGGCAGCTGCACCAGCAGGTGGCGGACCATGTCGCGGTGCTCGACGTCGGCGAGGGCCGAGTCCTCGTAGCCGAGCCGGTCCAGCAGGGCCAGGCCGCCCTCGTGCTCCTGCGCGGCCTCCAGCGAGGCGGCGTTGTATGCCCGGCCGGCGTCCAGGCAGGCCCTGACGTCCTCCTCGGGGATGCGCAGGCTGGCCGCGATCTCCGGCACCTTGGGTGCCCGCCCGTGGGTGACCGTCAGCTCCTCCATCGCGCCGCTGACCTGCACCCACAGCTCCTGCAGCCGGCGCGGCACGTGCATGGTGCGGACGTTGTCGCGGAAGTAGCGCTTGATCTCGCCGAGGATGGTCGGCAGCGCGTACGTCGGGAACTGCACGCCCCGGCCCGGGTCGAAGCGGTCGATGGCGTTGATCAGCCCGATCGTGCCGACCTGGACGATGTCCTCCATCGGCTCGCTGCGGCTGCGGAACCGGGTGGCCGCGTAGCGCACCAGCGGGATGTTGATCTCGATCAGGGCGGCCCGGACGCGTTCGCGCTCCGGGACTTCCGGGGGCAGTTCGCCGAGCCGCTCGAACAGGACCCGGGTGAGCGTGCGGACGTCCACGGGCGTGCGGGTGCCGCTCTGGCGGTCCCTCAGCCCGGCCGCCTTCAGCTCCGCGACGAGGCTCTCCGCGGGCGGCGGGGCGGACTGCTCCCCGTCCGTGCCCCGCGCGCTGTCCTGTGTCCGCACGGACACGTCACCCCTCCCAGAGTCGACATCTGCGATCCGGGCCCGCCGCCTGAGCGGTCCCGCCGCTCTCACCACCTCGCCAGATCCGGCAAAACCGGTCATAGCATCACAAGTCGTCCACATCGGCGGCAAGCACCGCCTCTAGGCGTGTTGGCTGACAGTGCGCCGATGGCCGAAGTGTGCTGCGGTCCTCCGCCCGGGGTCGGGGGCGGAGGGCCGCAAGGGTAGTGCGTATGCGATGTTATGGGCTGGGGATCAGACCTCGATGTCGGCGATCACCCAGGTGGCGAACTCCCGCCACTGCCCCGCGGCGGCCTGATGGGCCGGGTGGGTCAGGTACGCCTGCAGCGCGTCCCGGTCCTCGACCAGGCTGTTGATCGCGTAGTCGTAGGCGATGTCGCGCACGGTGGTGTTCCAGCCGCACTCCCACTCGCGCAGCTCCGGGATCTGCGGACCGAGCTCCGCGAACGCCTTCGCACCGGCGATCGCCCGCTCGTCGTCCCGCGAGACGCCGTCGTTGAGCCTGAACAGGACCAGGTGCCGGATCACGATGCCGCTCCTAGCTGGAAGGGTGAACGAACCCCGCCACGGTAGCCGCTCGCCGGCCGGTCTCAGTTCACCAGCCCGGTCATGAACGTCCCCACCGCCTTCGCGGCGTCCGAGATGCCCACGAACCCGGACTGCACCAGCTCCGCCGCCCTGGTGGGTGACGTGATGATCGTGTAGATCACGAAGATGAGCAGGAGATACATGCCGATCTTCTTCGCCTGAGCCATCGAACGGGCCTGCCTCCCTGCCGCGGGGCCGCCGTCGCTCTCCCCGGGCGCCCTCCTGCTGCTGCGCAGCTTATCCACCGGACGGCCCATCGAGTGAGTGCCGTGTTCACTCCCCGGGACGAAGGTCCCCGCGAGTGGGGGCTTTGTACGGGTGCCCGGCCCCCGCCGGTGGCGCACGATGGAGGTGTGCCGCGGGATCTGGCAGGAATCCCCGGTGCAGGGAACCGGGACTCCCCGCTGTGGGACCGCGCGCCGCAGCTTCCCCCTGATGCGGCGCCGGTAGTGGGAGTCCCGACGGGGGCGCGGCCCATTTCCCCCGAGGCCGCGCCCCCTCCGAAACCCCGACGCCACCGGGCCGCCCGGTGGCGTTCCCCGCGTCTCGCCGTGGATCAGAACGGCGAAGCCCCCGCGTGTCGTGGCGACCTCACCGCGCCCTTCATCGGCGCCATCACCCGCTCGTGCGTGTCACCGACCCGGTCGACCACGCGCAGGGCCTGCGGGACGCTCGGCTGCACGACGCCAGGCACACAGCCGCCACAGTCCTGCTGCTGCTCGGGGTGAGCGAACGCGCCGTGATGGGCGTCATGGGCTGGTCATCCACGGCCATGGCGGCCCGGTACCAGCACATGGTCGACCCGATCCGTCGGGACATCGCCAAGCGGGTCGGCGGGCTACTCTGGCAGCCGTCCGGGTCAGAGGCCCAGGGCGGGCCGGGCGACCCCGAGCGGAGGCCCGACAGGGCCGACTGAGACGGAAACTGAGACGGCAACGACTGAGGGCCCCTACTCACGTGAGTAGGGGCCCTCAGTCGTTGCTGCTCTCTGGCGGTAGCGGTGGGATTCGAACCCACGGTGGAGTTGCCCCCACACACGCTTTCGAGGCGTGCTCCTTTGGCCGCTCGGACACGCTACCGAGGGAGACTCTACCGGACGGGTCGGGCGGTCACGAAATCCGATTCAGCGCTGGGTTTCGAAGAAGGCCAGCAGCTGCGCGGAGCACTCCTCGGCGAGTACCCCGGGGACGACTTCGGGGCGGTGGTTGAGCCGCCGGTCGCGCATAACGTCGAAGAGCGAGCCGGCCGCGCCGGCCTTCGCGTCGAGGGCGCCGTAGACGACCCGGTCGATCCGCGAGAGCACCAGCGCGCCCGCGCACATGGTGCACGGTTCCAGGGTGACCACCAGGGTGCAGCCGCTCAGCCGCCACTCCCCGACCGCCGAGGCCGCCTGCCGGATCGCCACGATCTCGGCGTGCCCGGTGGGATCGCCGTCCGCCTCGCGGACGTTGTGGCCGCGGCCGATGACCTCGCCGCCGGGCCCGAGCACGAGCGCCCCGACCGGTACGTCGCCGGTGGCGGTGGCCAGTGCCGCCTCGTCCATGGCGAGGCGCATCAGGTCCCGCCACCGGTCGCGTACCGGGTCGGGGCGAACCGGGGCCGGCAGGGGCGTGATCTGCGGGAGGGGTGCGGACGGCATGGCACCAGTGTCGGGCACCGGCCCGGCCGTTATCGAACGGCCTCCAGCACCTCGCCCGCACCGAGCGCGTCGGCGATCTCGGCGAGTGCGTCGCCGGGCACCGCGCCCTCGCCGGCCAGGCCCAGCAGGTCCTTGGCGGACAGGCCGAAGTCGGTGAGCAGGTCGGAGTCGCCGAGCGGCCCCGCCTGGGCGCCCGTCGGTCCGTCGGCGCCGTCGTCCTCGTCGGCGTCGTCCTCGGAGTCCAGGGCGGCCTCCTCGTCCTCGACGTCCGCGACCAGGGCGTCGAGGTCCTCGAAGTCCTCGGCGTCGATCAGCTCGTCGGTCAGCACGGAGCCGTAGGAGCTGCGCGCGGCGGCGGCGCCGTCGGAGACGAAGATGCGCGGGTCGTCCTCGCCGTCCACGCGGACGACGGCGAACCAGGCGTCCTCCTGTTCGATGAAGACCAGGACGCTGTCGTCGTCCTGGGCGGCCTCCCGGGCCAGGTCGGCCAGATCGGCCAAGGTCTCGACGTCGTCGAGCTCCGTCTCGCTCACATCCCACCCGCCATCGGTGCGAGCAAGCACTGCAGCGAAGTACGCCACCAGGGACACTCCCAAGATTGGTCTCGGCTGTAGGCGATCTCGGGCGAACGCGGTCTGGCCGCCCCCGCGCCAGAGGCGGCCCGCTGTTCGGACCGTCCCTCCGGCATCGTGACAGAAAGCCCGCCGCCGCGGGGGGTGTTCGGCAGCGCGTCTTTGCAGGTCGTGTCGGAATGGCTGGTCGGCGGCCGACGTTTCGCGGGCTCCCGTGTCAGATGCGGAAGGTTCGCATCCGCATGGCCTCGCGCATCCGCCGCTCCTTGGTGCGCCGGGGTTGCACCCGGGCCCGCAGCTCGCGCGCCTCGGCGAGCTCGCGGAGGAACAGGGTGCGGCGCTTGCGGCGCTGCGCCTCGGTCTCGGGGGCGGCGGGCCCTGACTCGTCTGTCGAGCCGGCCCCGGGGTCCGGGTTGCTCTTCATACGGTCCGACTTTCCCAGAAGTGTCCGCTTGATACCACGCCGAAGGTCTCGGTTCGGCTTCCCCGGTTTCCGTCCGTCCACACCTCGAATCCGGCCGCTCCCCGGCAAGTCGTACGCATGTGCCCGTGCCCGTTATGGTCGAGACATGCGTCTCCACGTCGTCGACCACCCCCTGGTCGCCCACAAGCTCTCCACCCTGCGCGACGAGCGCACCGACTCGCCGACCTTCCGCCGCCTGACCGACGAGCTGGTCACCCTGCTCGCCTACGAGGCCACCCGGAACGTCCGGACCGAGGCGGTGGAGGTCACCACCCCGGTCGCCGTCACCACCGGCACCCGGCTGAGCCACCCGCGGCCGCTGGTCGTCCCGATCCTGCGGGCCGGCCTCGGCATGCTGGACGGCATGACCCGGCTGCTGCCGACCGCGGAGGTCGGCTTCCTGGGCATGGTCCGCAACGAGGAGACGCTGGAGGCGTCCACCTATGCGACCCGGATGCCCGACGACCTCTCCGGCCGCCAGGTCTTCGTGCTCGACCCGATGCTGGCCACCGGCGGCACCCTGGTCGCCGCCGTCCGGATGCTGCTCGAGCGCGGCGCCACCGACGTCACCGGCGTGGTGCTGCTGGCCGCGCCGGAGGGCATCGCGGTGGTCGAGAAGGAGCTGGCCGACCAGCCCGTCAAGATCGTCACCGCCGCGCTGGACGAGCGCCTCAACGAGCACGGCTACATCGTCCCCGGGCTCGGCGACGCGGGCGACCGCCTCTACGGCACCGCCGGCTGATCCCACCGCTGGAAACACGACGGGGCCCCGCTCCTCCCGGAGGAGCGGGGCCCCGTCGTGTTTCGCGGTCGTCGGGCCGGTCAGCAGGAGCCGGGCTGCGGCGAGGGGGTCGGGGACGGCTTGGTGGCCTCGGCCAGCGCCGCGGCCGCCTGGGTCGGGTCGAGCAGGGCGGCGAAGCTGTCGCCGATCACGAAGTCGACCGTGGCGTCCGTCCGGGTGTCGGCGGTCTTGCCCGCGCTCGCCACCTGCGAGCCGAGCAGCGTGGCCGCGCCGAGGCCGGCCGGACCGCTGATCACCTGCACGGTGCCGGGCACCTTCTTGTCGAGGGCGGCCGGCGCGTTGCCGACCTGGCCGATGGTGAAGCCGCGTTTCTTCAGCTCCTCCGCGGTGCGCGCGGCCATGCCGGACTTGTCGGTGGCGTTGTAGACGTTCACCGTCACCGCCTGAGGCTGCGGGACGGCGGTACTGGTGGCGCCGGGAGCCGGGGAGGCCGCACCGGAGGCGGCGTCCGAGGCCGGGGCGGCCAGCGGCTTGCCGGAGGCGCCGGGGGTCGGACAGGCCTGCGCGGAGGCGTGCCGCCCGCGGAAGATGTCGACCAGTTGGACGCCGCCGAGGGCGACCAGGGATAGGGCGAGCAGGACGCCGAGGGCGGCCAGCACCTTGCGGCTCCTGCGGGGCGGGCGGCCCAGGCGGGGGTAGGAGTTACCGGTGATCCGGTACTGCTTCCCCTTCAGTCCCTGGGGGGTCAGCATGCTCACGTCGGTGTCCCCCTCGTGCCAGGACAGGCTCGGTCTCGGGTGCGGCCAAAGGGGCGTGTGCCGGAAAATCGGCCGTTGGTCAGCAGATTAGTGCTACAGCTGCTGTGAAGGTACTAAATGATCATCATCTGGAGTACCCCGGCACCCGAAAGGATGTACCGGTGCCGTCCGGACCCGTCCACAGGGGCGGGGGAAAGGTGGTTCGTATCCGGCCGGCGGCCGGTCAGTCCATCTCCAGCACGCGCGCGTGCAGCACCTGGCGCTGCTGCAGCGCGGCGCGAACCGCGCGGTGCAGACCGTCCTCCAGGTACAGGTCGCCGTGCCACTTCACCACGTGCGCGAAGAGGTCCCCGTAGAACGTGGAGTCCTCCGCGAGGAGCGTTTCCAGGTCGAGCTGACCCTTGGTGGTGACCAGCTGGTCCAGCCGCACCGGACGCGGCGCGACGTCCGCCCACTGGCGGGTGCTGGTCCGGCCGTGATCCGGGTACGGCCGCCCGTTGCCGATGCGCTTGAAGATCACACGGAAAGCCTACCGTCATGCGCACGGGGGGCGCAGCAAGCGCGGCGTTACCGGTCCGGCTCCGAGTGCGGCGGTTTGATGGGGTCCATCCCATTTGCCCGCCCTGCCCGGGAGCCCGCCGAGATGACCGACAGCCACACCCCCGACGACGCGGAGCCGCCCGCCGCCGTCCGGGCGATCGCCGACGGGTACGCCTTCACCGGCCCCGCGCTCGACCTCGGTGCCGCGATCGACGGCACCGTCGCCCACCCCGGGGCCCAGGTGCGCGTCCCGCTCGGCGTGCTCAACCGGCACGGCCTCGTCGCCGGCGCCACCGGCACCGGCAAGACCAAGACCCTCCAACTGATCGCCGAACAGCTCTCCGCCCAGGGCGTCCCGGTCTTCCTGGCCGACATCAAGGGCGACGTCTCCGGCATCGCCGCCCCCGGCACCCCTGGCGACCGGATCACGGCGCGCGCCGCCGAGGTCGGCCAGGCGTGGACGCCGCAGGGCTGCCCCGCCGAGTTCTACTCCCTGGGCGGCCAGGGCACCGGCATCCCCGTCCGGGCCACCCTCACCAGCTTCGGCCCGCTGCTGCTCGCCAAGGTGCTCGAACTCAACGAGACCCAGGAGGACTCGCTCGGCCTGGTCTTCCACTACGCGGACAAGGCCGGCCTGGAGCTCTACGACCTCAAGGACCTCTCCGCCGTCATCGGCTTCCTCACCTCCCCGGAGGGCAAGGAGGAGCTCAAGGGCATCGGCGGGCTCTCCGCGGCCACCGCCGGGGTCATCCTGCGCTCGCTGACCACCCTCGACAACGAGGGCGCCGGCGCCTTCTTCGGCGAGCCCGAGTTCGACACCGCGGACCTGCTGCGCACCGCGGCCGACGGCCGGGGCACGGTCTCGGTGCTGGAACTCCCGGCGGTGCAGGACCGGCCCCGGCTGTTCTCCACCTTCCTGATGTGGCTGCTCGCCGACCTGTACCAGGAGCTGCCGGAGGTCGGCGACCTCGACCGGCCGAAGCTGGTCTTCTTCTTCGACGAGGCCCACCTGCTCTTCAAGGGCGCCTCCAAGGCCTTCCTCGAAGCGATCACCCAGACCGTCCGGCTGATCCGCTCCAAGGGCGTGGGCATCTTCTTCGTCACCCAGACGCCCAAGGACGTCCCCGCCGACGTGCTGGCGCAGCTCGGCAACCGGGTGCAGCACGCGCTGCGGGCCTTCACCCCGGACGACGCCAAGGCGCTCAAGGCCACCGTCTCGACCTTCCCGCGCTCCCCGTACGACCTCGCGGAGGTGCTCACCGGGCTGGGCACCGGCGAGGCCGTGGTGACGGTGCTCTCCGAGCGCGGCGCGCCGACACCCGTCGCGCCGACCCGGCTGCGGGCGCCGCAGTCGCTCATGGGGCCGCTGGAGCCGGCGGTGCTGCGGGCCGCGGTGGACGGCTCGCCGCTGGCACCGCGCTACCGGGACGCGATCGACCGGGAGTCCGCCTACGAGAAGCTCGCCGCCCGGCCGGCCGCGCGCGAGGAGGAGCCGGCCCGACCGGCGCCCGCCGAGCGCTCCGAGCCCGCGGAACGGCGCAGGGCCGAGCCGGCGGCGCAGGAGGAGGGCGGGCTGATCGGCTCGCTGCTGCGCAGCCCGGCGCTGAAGTCCCTCGCCCGCTCCGCGGGCACCCAGCTCGGCCGGGAGATCACCCGCAGCCTGTTCGGCACCTCGCGCCGCCGGCGGTAGGGAGCGTCGCGGGGGTGGGCGGTCGTGGGCCTCAGGGCAGCAGGGCGGCGCCGATCCGGTCCAGGGAGGAGAGCCGCATCAGGCCGTAGTGGTAGAACTCGACCTCGGGCACGCCCAGCTCGCGCAGGACGGCGATCTTGCCGGCCAGGTTGGCGGGGCCGTCGCAGTCCTCGGCCATCGGGCGGAGGATCACCGCCATGGCCTCCGGGCGCACGCCGTGCAGGGCGAAGGCGGCCACCTTCTCGCGGACGGCCTCCGGGGTGCGGGCGTAGCCCAGGGTCTCGACCTGGTGCGCGGCGCCGGCCAGTGACGGCAGGTCGATCCCGGAGAGCCAGCCGCGGCCGGGGCCCGCGCCGTCCATGAAGGTCAGCCGCATGCCGCCGGCGGCGGCCGTCTGGGCCAGTTCGGCGGCGAGCGAGGTGACGGTGCGGGTGCCCGCGTCCAGGTAGGCGGCGAGCGCGCCGCCGGCGAACTCGTCCAGCGCGGCGGGCTCGGCGGCCCGCTTCTCGTCGGCGAGGCGGGCACGCAGCTCGGTCCGGACGGCGGTCCTGACCTCCTCGGCGGGGACGCCCGAGGCGTCGGCGGCGGCCAGGCAGTGCGGGCAGAAGCAGATGCCGAGCAGCGCCTCGGCGAAGGGCCCGAGCTCCTCGAAGTAGCGCTCGTGGTGGTAGCCGTGCCGCAGGCCGTGGAAGTGCAGGGACTCCGCCCGGATCGCGTCCACCCCGTACCGGCCGAGGTCCTCCACCAGCGTGCGGGCGTAGGCGCGGACCTCGGGGTTGGCCGGGCAGAGCTCGGTGAGGTGGCGGTCGCCGAAGGCGTTGGCCGGGGCGCAGTCCGGGTGCTGGAAGCCGAGCCGGTCGTTGTGGCAGAAGACCGTCCAGGCGTGCAGCTTCAGGCCGCGCCGGGAGGCCTCCGCGGCGGCCTCGGCGAAGGGGTCGCGGTCGCCGATCGCGGTGGACGGCGCCGGGGCGAGCCGCTGTCCGGCCCAGCGGGCCGGGTCGGGCCGGAAGTAGGCGGCGCCCGGTTCGAGGTAGCGGACCACCCGGTGCGGGTTGTGCGGGAAGACGTCGCGGGCCTCGTGGTAGACCGAGGCCAGGGTCAGGCCGCCCACGCCGGCCCGGTCGGTAAGGTGGCCGAAAAAGGTGTCGGCGCCCTCGTCCAGCAGGTCGGTGGCGAAGGCGAGGACGGACGACTCCACGGGGCGGCTCCGGGGCAGGCGGTGCGAGTGCTTCGGGTGCGCCCTCCACGCTAGCCCGGCACCCGGCATTGGTCTATACCTGACGGGTCGTGGCGGACCCGGTGATCGAGAACGGCGGGGACGGCAATGGCGCCGGTGTACCGGGACTACGACCATGACGAGCTGGCGCGCGAGTACTCGCCGAGCAGTTGCGTCGACGACATCGCGGTCGAGCTGGCCGCGTACACCGACCGGAGCAAGGACGCGTACGCGGCCCTGGAGGTCCGCCGCGACCTGCGGTACGGCCCGGCCGGGCCCGAACTGATCGACTTCTTCCCGCCTCGCGGGCCCGTCCCGGACGCCGGCGCCCCGCTGCACGTCTTCGTGCACGGCGGCTACTGGCAGGAGTTGGACAAGACCGACTCCGCCTTCGCCGCGCCCGACTTCACCGCGCGCGGCACCGCCTACGCCGCGGTCGGCTACGGGCTGGCCCCGCACTGGCCGCTGGACGCGATCGTCGACCAGGTCCGGCGGGCCGTGCACTGGCTGCTCGACCACGCCGAGGAACTCGGCGTCGACCCGGGCCGCGTCCAGCTCAGCGGCAGCTCGGCCGGCGCCCACCTGGCCGCCATGGCCCTGCTCGGCCCGGCCTCCCCGCACGGCCGCCGGGTCGCCGGCGCGGTGCTGCTCAGCGGGGTCTACGACCTGGAGCCGATCACCCTCACCTACGTCAACGACGCCCTCGGCCTGGACGCCGCGGCCGCCCGCCGCAACAGCCCGCTGCACCTGCTCGCGGACGGCCCGGCGCTGCCGCCGCTGCTGCTCGTCCGCGGCGAGCGCGAGACCGCCGAGTTCGGCCGCCAGCAGGACGGGTTCGCGGCCGCCGCGCGGGAGGCCGGGGCGGAGGTGGAGGCGGCGGTCGCCGCCGACCGCAACCACTTCGACCTGCCGCTCGACCTGGGCCGCACCGACACCCCGCTCGGCGAGGCCGTGGCGGCGCAGTCCGCTGCCTAGACTTCCGCTGTACCGCCGTCCGCAGTGCGACGAAGGAGAAGGTGCCCGGCTCATGACGAACCGTCCGCCCCTGCCGTACGAATTCCTGCCGAAGGTCCCGGCCTTCGAGCTGACCAGCAGTGACCTCACCGACGGCGCCGTGATGCCGGACGCGCACGTGCACGCCCGCGGCAACGAGTCGCCGCAGCTCGCCTGGTCCGGCTTCCCCGCCGAGACCCGCGGGTTCGCCGTCACCTGCTACGACCCGGACGCGCCCACCGGCAGCGGCTGGTGGCACTGGCTGGCGCTCGACCTGCCGGCCGGCACCACCGAGCTGGCCCGCGGCGCCGGCGCCTCGGACGCCTCGCTGCCCGGCGCCGGCTTCCACGCCCGCAACGACTTCCCCGGCCACAAGTACGACGGCGCCGCGCCGCCGCCCGGCCCGGCCCACCGGTACGTCTTCGCGGTGCACGCGCTGGACGTGCCCTCGCTCGGGCTCACCCCGGACACCCCGGCCGCCGCGGTCGGCTTCAACGTCACCTTCCACACCGTGGCGCGGGCCCTGCTGACCGTGGAGTACGCGAGCAGCTGAGTCGCCGTCCGGCCGGGCCGCCCCCAGTGAAGGGCGGCCCGGCCGTGCGTTTGTGCCCCCGGGCGTGCGGGCGCACCGTGGAGGCATGGACCGCGCCGCGGTGGACTCCAGCTGCCTGCGTTCGGTCGGCCACGACGCCGGCCGGCGGGTGCTGGAGGTCGAGTTCGCCGCCGGGACGGTCTACCAGTACCGCGGCGTCCCCGCGGAGGCGGTCGCCGAGCTGCTCGCCGCGGACAGCCTCGGCCGGTTCTTCAACCGGGAGATCCGCAACCGCTACCCGTACCGCCGGGTCAGCCCTGCGCCGGCTTCGCGGACTTCGCCGCCTTGGCGGCCTTCTTCGCCTCCTGCTTGAACGCGCGCACCTTCGTCAGCGACTCCGGCCCGGTGATGTCCGCGACCGAGCGGAAGGACCCCTCCTCGCCGTACGCGCCGGCCGCCTCGCGCCAGCCCGCCGGGGTGACCCCGTACTGCTTGCCCAGCAGGGCGAGGAAGATCTGCGCCTTCTGCTTGCCGAAGCCGGGCAGCTCGTTCAGCCGCTTCAGCAGGTCGCGGCCGTCGGCGGCGTCCCGCCAGACCGCCGCGGCGTCGCCGTCGTAGTGCTCCACCAGGTACCGGCAGAGCTGCTGCACCCGGGTGGCCATCGAGCCCGGGTAGCGGTGCACCGCGGGCTTCTCGGAGAGCAGCGCGGCGAACTCCTCGGGGTCGGCGGCGGCGATCCGGTGCGCGTCCAGGTCGTCGGCGCCGAGCCGCTGCGCGATCGTCCACGGGCCGGTGAACGCCCACTCCATCGGGATCTGCTGGTCCAGCAGCATGCCGGTGAGCGCGGCGAGCGGGCTGCGGCCGAGCAGCTCGTCGGCCTCCGGCTGCTGCGCGAGGTGGACGGTGGTGCTCATCGGGGCGGCCCCAGGGGTGTGCGGAGGGAGGGTCTGGCCCGCCCATCGTCGCAGCACCGCCGTGGACGGCCGGACGGCAACACGCCACCGTGCGGAAGCGCCCCGGCCGGGCGCCGCGAAAAGCCGGTGCCGGAGCTGACGGTGGATCGGGATTTCCGATGACCTGCCGGTAGAGATGTCAGCCGGTGTCATAATTCATTCCGCGAACCTCAAATAATGCTCAGAGAATCGTGCCGAATTCTCGTTCGGGGTTACGGATTCCGGATTTCCGGGCTACCTTCCTGCGGGTGTGCGGCCGACCCCCGCCGCACCGGAGAGGCAGCAACGACCATGAGCCCGGACACCACGACGCGCTCGAGCCGGCCCGCCGAGGCCGCCCCCGCCACCCCACCGGGTACGGCCGGGGACGGCCACCTGAAGGCCGGACTGAAGAACCGCCACCTGTCGATGATCGCGATCGGCGGTGTCATCGGAGCCGGCCTGTTCGTCGGCTCCGGCGCCGGCATCGCCGCCACCGGCCCCGGCATCCTGCTCTCGTACGCCCTGGCCGGCACGCTGGTCGTCATGGTGATGCGGATGCTCGGCGAGATGGCCGCGGCCGACCCGCAGAGCGGCTCCTTCTCCGCCTACGCGGACCGGGCGCTCGGCCGCTGGGCCGGCTTCACCATCGGCTGGCTGTACTGGTTCTTCTGGGTCGTCGTGCTGGCCGTGGAGGCCACCGCCGGCGCCAAGATCCTGCACAACTGGGTGCCGTCGGTGCCGCAGTGGGGCTTCGCCCTGCTGGTCATGGCCGTCCTGACCGCCACCAACCTGTTCTCGGTCGCCTCCTACGGCGAGTTCGAGTTCTGGTTCGCCGGCATCAAGGTCGTCGCGATCGCGGCCTTCATCATCGTCGGCGGCCTCGCGGTCTTCGGCGTGCTGCCGGACACCGAGGCGGTCGGCACCTCCAACCTGTTCGACCACGGCGGCTTCCTGCCGAACGGCGTCGGCGCCGTCTTCAGCGGCATGCTGACCGTCGTCTTCGCCTTCATGGGCAGCGAGATCGTCACCCTGGCCGCCGGCGAGTCGCCCGACCCGGCCCGTGCCGTGACCAAGGCCACCAACAGCGTGATCTGGCGCATCGGCGTCTTCTACCTGGGCTCCATCGCCATCGTCGTCACCCTGCTGCCCTGGGACTCCAAGGACGTCCTGGAGAGCCCGTACGTGGCCGTGCTCAAGCACGTCGGCATCCCCGGCGCCGCCCCGCTGATGGACCTCATCGTGCTCACCGCGGTGCTGTCCTGCCTGAACTCCGGCCTGTACACCGCCTCCCGGATGGCCTTCTCGCTCGGCCAGCGCGGCGACGCGCCGAAGGCCTTCGCCAAGGTCACCGGACGCGGCGTGCCGCTCACCGCGATTCTCGCCTCCGTGGTCTTCGGATTCGTCGCGGTGTTCTTCAACTACGAGTTCCCGGACACCGTCTTCAAGTTCCTGCTGAATTCCTCCGGCGCCGTCGCGCTCTTCGTCTGGCTGGTCATCTGCATCTCGCAGCTCCGCATGCGGAGGATCATCGAGCGGGAATCCCCGGAGAAGCTCACCGTCCGGATGTGGCTGTACCCGTACCTCACCTGGGCCACCATCGGCATGATCGGCTTCGTGGTGGCGTACATGTTCACCACCCACGACGGCCGGATGCAGATGGTGCTGTCGCTGGTCGCCGCCGCGGTCGCGCTGGTCGCCGCCCAGGTGGTGCACCGGCGGCGCAAGACGGTCGCCGTCGAGTCCTCCTGACGGTCCATCGGACGCCTCCGCGATTGCGCCGGGCGGGCGACAGGCGGCCTGTCGCCGCCGGACCCGCCGCCGTGCGGACTGCACGATGAGCTGACGAGCAGATGGTCGGCCCCGGGCGGTACGGGACACCCCGTACCGCCCGGGGCCGACCTGCTCGCCGGTGGGGCCCGGCCGCGGTGCCGGGCGCACGCCACGCGCATCGCAGGCCGACGGCGGGTCCCAGGAGGCTCCGTGCACCGTTCCAGATTCCTCTCGTCCGCGCTCGCCCTCGGCGCCTCGGCGGTGCTGCTGGCGGGCGCCGCGGCGGCCCCGGCCGGCGCCGCGCCGCCGGGCCGGACGACCGTCGCCGACCCTGCCCAGTACGTCAACGCCCACGTCGGCACCGAGCAGGGCGCACCGGACTTCGGCAACGGCGGCGGCGCCGGCAACACCTTCCCCGGCGCCTCCGCGCCGCTCGGCATGCTGCAGTGGAGCCCCGACACCGCCACCTACCAGCACGGCGGCTACTTCTACGACGACCACCGGATCAGCGGCTTCAGCCTCACCCACATCTCGGGCGCGGGCTGCGGCGACTACGGCACCACCCCCTTCATGCCGGTGCTGGACGGCCGCCCGGTCGCGCACTCCGACTTCTCGCACGCCGACGAGACCACCGCGCCCGGCTCCTACGCGGTGACCTTCGCCAACGGGCTGCGGACCGAACTCGCCGTCACCCAGCGCTCCGGCATCGCCCGCTTCAGCTACCCGGCGGGCCACACCGCCTCGCTCACGGTCGACGCCGGCAAGGCCTTCAACGACGCCACCGGCTCGATCACCATCGGCACCGACACCCTCTCCGGCTGGACCGAGAGCGGCGGCTTCTGCGGCACCGGCAACCGCTACCGGGTCTACTTCCACGCCCAGTTCGACCGGCCGTTCAGCAGCGCCGGGATCGTCCGCACCGGCGGCAGCGGGCAGGGCACCGTCGACACCGCGCGGCGCGGCGCCACCGGCACCAGTGAGGGCATCGCCCCGCAGCCGGCCCGCACCGCCGAGGCGCGGGAGCGCCGCTCGGGCGGCGGTGACCAGCACCCCGACCGGGAGCGCGCCGCGTCCGGCGCGCAGGCCCTGGTCTCCTTCGACACCGGTACGGACCGCACCGTCACCGCCCGGGTCGGCCTCTCCTTCACCGGGGTCGACGGTGCCCGCGCCAACCTGCTCGCCGAGCAGCGCGGCGCCGCCTTCGACGAGGTCCGCGCCGCCGCCCGCGCCAACTGGAACGACCTGCTCGGCCGGATCGCCGTCGACGGCGGCAGCACGACCCGGCGGCGCATCCTCTACACCGCGCTCTACCACGCACTGCTGCACCCCAGCGCGATCAGCGACACCGACGGCCGCTACCCCGGCTTCGACGGGAAGATCCGCACCGCCCGGCCCGGCCACACCCAGTACGCCGACTTCTCCGGCTGGGACGTCTACCGCTCCCAGGTGCAGCTCCTCGCCCTGCTCGACCCGGCGCGCGCCGCCGACGTCGCCCAGTCCGTCACCGACCAGGGCACCAGCGCCGGCTACCTCGACCGCTGGACCCTCGCCAACGGCGGTACCGGCGTCATGGTCGGCGACCCGCTGCCGATCATCGCCGCCTCGATCCACGCCTTCGGCGGCACCGACTTCGACGCGGCCGGCCTGCTCAGGGTCGCCACCGACGGCAGCCGTGACACCCGCCAGCGGCCCGGGCACGGCCCGTACGACACCATCGGCTACATCCCGGCCGACGCCGGCGGCATCTGGGGCTCCGCCGCCACCACGCTGGAGTACGGCTCGGCCGACTTCGCGCTCGCCCAACTCGCCGACCGGATCGGCGACACCGCCGCCCGAGACAGCCTCATGCACCGCTCGGCGAACTGGCGCAACCTGATCAACAGCGGCAGCGGCTGGATCCAGCCCCGGGACACCGACCACTCCTGGCCCGACTTCCGGCCCGCCCAGCAGGACCAGTTCGTCGAGGGCAGCGCAGCCCAGTACACCTGGATGGTCCCCTACAACCACCGCGGGCTCTTCGACGCGATGGGCGGCGACGACGCCGTGGCCGCCCGGCTGGACGGCTTCTTCACCGAACTCAACGGCGGCCCGGACTCCGAGCACGCCTACCTCGGCAACGAGCCCTCCTCGAACGTCCCGTGGGCGTACGCCTACGCGGGCCGGCCCTACCGCACCCAGGACGTCGTACGCCGCGCCCTGACCACGCTGTTCGCCGACACGCCGGACGGCGAGCCGGGCAACGACGACCTCGGGCAGACGTCCTCCTGGGTGGTGTGGGCCGCCCTCGGGATGTACCCGCAGGCCCCCGGCCGGTCCGAACTCGTGCTGGCCAGCCCGCTGTTCCCGGGCATCACGATCCGCCGGGGCAACGGCGCGGTGATCGACCTGGCGGCGCCGGGCGCCTCCGAGTCCGTCCGCTACGTGCACGCGCTCACCGTGGACGGCGCCGCGAGCACCCGGCCCTGGCTGAGCGAGGACTTCGTCCGCCGCGGCGGCACGCTGGCCTTCGCCCTCGCCGACACGCCCGACCCTGCGTGGGGGAGCGCCCGCGCGGACGCGCCGCCCTCCTTCGACGTCGGACCGGCCCGCCCGGCCACCGGGCCGGTCGCCGGACTCGGCGCCAAGTGCGCCGACGTCCAGGGCGGTTCGACGGAGGACGGCACGCCCGTCCAGCTGTGGGAGTGCGACGGCGGCACCGCCCAGCAGTGGACCACCGCCTCCGACGGCACCCTCCGCGCCCTCGGCAAGTGCCTCGACGTGGACGGCAGTTCGGTCTTCAACGGGGCCGCCGTCCAGCTCTGGGAGTGCAACGGCACCGGCGCCCAGCAGTGGTGGCCGCGTGCCGACGGCTCGCTGCTCAACCCGCCCTCCGGCCGCTGCCTGGACGTTCCCGGCAGCAACACCGCGAGCGGCACCCGGCTTCAACTGTGGGACTGCAACGGCACCGGCGCCCAGCGCTGGACCGTACCCGCCTGACACGGAGGACCGCCATGACCGACCAGCCCGCAGCCGCCGCGAACGGCGCCGGGGAACTCTCCCGGGAGCGCGCCGACCTGCTGGAGACCCTCGCCAAGCACCGCGGATTCCTCCGCTTCACCGTCCGCGGCCTCACCGACGAGCAGGCCGAACAGCGCACCACCGCCAGCGAACTCTGCCTCGGCGGGCTGATCAAGCACGTCTGCGGCGTCGAGGCCCGCTGGATGCTCTTCGCCGTCGGCGGCGCCACCGCCATGCGCCGCGATCCCGTCGACTGGGAGGGCCAGTTCAGGATGCTGGAGGGCGAGACGTTGGCCGGCCTGCTGGACGCCTACGAGCAGGTCGCCGCCGACACCGACCGCCTGGTGGCCACCCTCGACCTGGACGCCGCCCACCCGCTGCCCGAGGCGCCCTGGTTCGAACCGGGTGCCACCTGGTCCGTCCGGCGGGTCCTGCTGCACGTCATCGCGGAGACCTCCCAGCACGCCGGGCACGCCGACATCATCCGCGAATCCCTGGACGGGGCCAAGACCATGGGCTGACCGGCCCGGCCCCGACCCACCCCTACGAGAGGAGACCGACCATGGCCCTGCAACCCGAGGGCACACCCTGTTGGGTCGACGCGATGTTCCACGACGTGGAGGGCGCCAAGAGCTTCTACAGCGCCGTCCTCGGCTGGACCTTCGGCGAGGCCTCGTCCGAGTTCGGCAACTACACCCAGGCCTACAAGGACGGCAAGGCGGTCGCCGCCGTCGTCCCGCCGATGCCCGGCGAGGAGATGCCCTCAGCCTGGTGCCTCTACTTCGCCTCGCCGGACGCCGCCGCCACCGCGGAGAAGATCCGCGCGGCCGGCGGCGAGATCATGATGGAGCCCATGCAGGTGGGCGACTTCGGCACCATGGCGCTCGCCCGCGAACCCAGCGGCGCGATCTTCGGCATCTGGCAGGGCGCCGCCCACGAAGGCTTCGAGAAGGTCGGCGAGCCCGGCGCCTACTCCTGGGCCGAGCTCTGCACCCGCGACACGGCCCGCGTCGACGCCTTCCTGACGGCGGTCTTCCCGTACCGCGCCCAGCAGATGGAGGGCGGCGGGGAGATCGACTACCGGGTCTACAACGTCGGCGAGAACCCGGTGCTCGGCCGGATGGAGATGGGCGCGGACTTCCCCGCCGAAGTGCCGCCGTTCGTCAGCGTCTACTTCGGCGTCAGCGACTGCGACGCCGCCGTGGCCAAGGCCACCGAACTCGGCGCCAGACTCGTCTTCGGCCCGATGGACAGCCCGTTCGGCCGCTTCGCCGCGCTGACCGACCCGCAGAACGCCCCCTTCGCCGTCATCGACATGGGCCGCACCGAGGGCGAGATGCCCGCGATGACCGACGTCGCCTGACCGGCGCCCGTCCGCCTGTCCGTTCGGCCCCGTCGGCCCGGCACGTCCGGGCCTCGGCGGGGCCGAACGCGTGCCCGCTCACGCCGGGGAGGCGAACACCTGCGTCCACCACGGACCGCCCGCACCGAAGTTCACCCCCATCCCGATCACCGTGAAGTGGCAGTTGAGGATGTTCGCGCGGTGGCCCTCGCTGTGCATCCAGGCGTCCATCACCGCCGCCGGGTCCGACTGGCCGTACGCGATGTTCTCGCCCCACCACCCCGGCTTGTAGCCCGCGGCGCGCAGCCGGCTGTCGGCGTGCCGGCCCTCCGGGTCGGCGTGCTCGAAGTAGTGCCGGGCCACCATGTCGTCCGAGTGCGCCATCGCGGCCGCCGACACCCTGTCGTCCAGGGTGACCGGCCCGCAGCCCGCCTTCGCCCGCTCCGCGTTGGTCAGCGCCGTCACCTCCTCGGCGAACTGCGCGGCCCTGCCGGTCGGCGCCGACCCGGCCGGCTGCTTCGCGGGCGCCGCCGGGGCCTTCGGCGCCTTCGCGCTCTTCGAGGCCGACGCGGAGGCGCTCGCCGAGGCCGCCGCCGACGCGGACGGGGAGGCGGACGGCGACGCGGCGCCCGCCGAGGGCGAGGCGGACGCCGACGGCGACCCGGTGGCGGATATCGCGGGGGCCGGCGCCAACTGCACCGAGGCCGCCGCCGCGGTGCCGCCCGCACCGTCCGAACCGCCCGAGGACGCCAGGGTGTACGCCGCCGAGCAGGCCAGCACGAGCGTCGCGGCGGCAGCCACCGCCATCGTCCGCCGGTTCCCGCCCGCCCGGCGCCGGGACCGGCGCCGCGCCGCCCTGCCGCCGGCCGCCGCGGCCCGGCCGTGGCCGTGGTGGCCGTCCCGGTCGGCCGGGTGGGGCGGGAGGTGGAACGGGGTCGTCGGGTCGTCGTTCATACTGGTCTGCCTCCTGGGGCCGATTCGCGCCGGTGTTCGTGCCGACGCCCTGGGAGACCACGCCACGGGGGCGCCATAACGGAAAAGGACCGCGGCGGATCACACACCCGGATTCCTGTTATCCGGTCCGCCCGCCCAGGTCTCCGTCCAGTGGGGGCCGTGGCTTGAGGACGAGCGAGGACAGGGCACATGGGCAACGACGGCGCGATGGACACCGCGGTGGTGGAGGCGGCGCAGGCAGGTGACGGGACGGCCCGGGACCAGCTGGTCGCCGACTGCCTGCCGCTCGTCTACAACATCGTCGGCCGGGCCATGAACGGGCACGCCGACGTCGACGACGTCGTCCAGGAGACCATGATCCGCATGGTCGGCGGCCTCACCGGCCTGCGCGACACCGGCGCCTTCCGCTCCTGGCTGGTCGCCGTCGCCATGAACGAGGTGCGCCGCAGCCGCAACGCCCGGCAGGCCGGGCCCGTCCCCGACCTCGACGGCATGGAGCAGGTCGCCGACCCCGCCGGCGACTTCGTCGACCTCACCGTGCTGCGGCTCGGCCTCTCCGGCCAGCGCCGCGAGGCCACCGAGGCCACCCGCTGGCTGGACGAGCGCGACCGCGACCTGCTCTCGCTCTGGTGGCAGGAGGCCGCGGGCCATCTCACCCGGGCCGAACTGGCCGAGGCACTGGAACTCTCCCCGCAACACACCGCCGTCCGCGTCCAGCGGATGAAGGAGCAGCTGGAGGTCGGTCGGACGGTCGTCCGGGCGCTCTCCGCCGAGCCCCGCTGCCCCGCGCTCGCCGAACTCACCGCCGCCTGGGACGGTCGTCCGAGCGCGCTCTGGCGCAAGCGAATAGCCCGCCACCTGCGGGCCTGCCGCAGCTGCGAGGGCTCAGGCCGCGGCCTCGTCCCCGCCGAGGGCCTGCTCGCCGGCCTCGTCCTGGTGGTGCCCATGCACGGCTTCACACTCGGCCCGGAGTTCTTCGCGGCCAAGCTCGCCGCCCTCCCGGACGCGGGCACGGTGGTCTCCTCGACGCTGTCCCATGCGGCGTCCGCCGGCCCCGCGGCCGTGCCGCCGGCGCCGTCCGGCGTCGGCAGCCGGGTGCTCGACCTCGTCGGCCCCAAGGGATCGCGGAGCCTCCGTGGGGCCGCCCGCCGCCCGGCCCGCCGCGCCCTCCAGGCCGCCGGGGCCGTCGCTGTCACCGTGGCCGTGCTCGGCGTGGTCCGCGGCCTGCCGGAAGAGCCCACGCCGCCGACACCGCCCGCCCCGACCGTCTCCGTGCCCGGCCCGCAGACCGTCGTCCTCGACGCACCGGCGCCCTCCCCGTCCCCCACACCGCCCCCGCCCAGCCCCTCCCCGTCGCCCTCGGCCAGCCCGAGCCCCACGCCGCGCAGCCCGGAGCGGCAGCTCATCGACCTGATCAACGCCGAGCGGGCGAAGCGCGGGTGCCGCGCGCTGCGCATCGACGCCAAGCTGCACACCGCCGCCCAGCGGCACTCCGAGGACATGTCGGCGCGCCGCTACTTCGACCACGACGACCCGGCCGGCCGCGGCCCGGAGAGCCGGATCGACGCGGCCGGCTACCAGTGGCGGGCCTGGGGCGAGAACATCGACCAGCGCCGCAAGTCCCCTGCCGACGTCTTCGACGACTGGATGGACGACTCCTACCACCAGCAGAACATGCTCGACTGCCGCTACCTCGACGCCGCCGTCGGCACGGCCCCCGACCCGGCCGGCGGCCTGCTGTGGACCTTGGACGTCGGCACCCCCCGCTGACGCCCTCCCTCCCGCCCGACCGCCGTCCCGGCGCCGGCCGCGGAGGCCGACGGTTTCCGGTCAATCGCCGTGCGGGCCGGCCGCGCGGCCGGCCGCGGCGGCCTCGACCCCGACGCGCACCTCGGGCCAGCGCGAACGCCGGCAGGAAGAACCGGAATCGGAATGCGGAGCAGGGAATTCCCGATATTCCCGACGCTTTCACGGCACTGGACTTCGTCCCATTAGCGGCGCGAAAGATCGGACGTGGGCGCTGTGTCGGGAATTGGGTGCGAACGTTCACCGGCGCGCGTCAGTCTCCGCAGCACCCTGCGGTGCGGGGACGGACGAGCCTTGCTCGGCAGGTGCGCCCGGCGGCGCGGTGCCGCGCACACCGCGGATCGGCGGGAACGCGCCTGTCGACCGGGCGGGCCGGGCGAATTCCGGTGCCGCGCGGTCCGTCGTGTGACTAATGTCCGCCCGGTACCGGCGCCCGCCGGTCGATCGGTTCGTGCACAAGGGGGTACCGACATGGGCACAGGGCAACGCGTGGCGGGTATGACGGCAGCAGTGGTGATGGCGGCCGGCGCGAGCCTCGTGGGCTTCGCGGGTTCGGCCTCGGCCGTCTCGACCTCCTGCGACGTGGGGAACGTCTGCCTCTACGACGACTCCTACTTCAACGGCGGGATCTGGTACCGCAGCGCCTACCCGGGGACGTACAACCTCACCGGGTTCAACGACCGCACGTCCTCGTGGATCAACAACTCCTGGTCCTACGACGCCAGATGGTTCTGGGGGGCGAACGCCACCGGCGGCAGCGAGTGCATGAGCATCGTGTCCAGCAACGGATACGTCGGTTGGTACAACAACGACGAGGCCAGCTCGGTCCGCGTCTACACCGACGACCTCGCCTGCTGACCGGCCCGGCACAGTGAAGACCGAGGGGAATCCTGCGTGTCCGTAGTGCAGTTCGAGGCCGTCGACCGGATCTTCCGGTCGGGCGGGGCCGAGGTCGGCGCCCTCGTCGGCGTGAACCTCCAGGCGGAACGAGGAGAGCTGGTCGTCGTCATGGGCGCCAGCGGCTCCGGCAAGACGACGCTGCTCAGCATCGCCGGCGGCCTCGACCGGGCCGACCGGGGCCGGGTCACGGTGCTCGGCGAGGAACTGGGGCGGCTCTCCGAACGGCAGTTGGCCCGGATGCGGCTGACGGCCGTCGGATTCGTCTTCCAGGAACTCAACCTCCTCGCGGAACTGACCCTGGAGGAGAACGTCGCACTCCCCCTGGAAGGCGCGGGCACGGGCCGGCACGCCGCCCGGTCCGCCGCCAGGGCGGCCCTCGCCCGGGTCGGCCTCGACGGCATGGGCCGGAGGTTCCCCGACGAGATCTCCGGAGGCCAGCAGCAGCGGGTGGCGATCGCCCGCGCCGTGGTCGGCGACCGGCGTCTCGTCCTCGCGGACGAACCCACCGGATCCCTGGACTCGGAGACCGGCGTCGAGATCATGAAGCTTCTGCGCACCCTCTGCGACAACGGAGCCACCGTGCTGCTCAGCACGCACAACCCCGCCAACGCCGAGTTCGCCGACCGGGTCGTGCACCTGCGGGACGGCAGGCTCGAACGGATCGAGGAGCGGGCCGCACCCGCAGGCCGCGAGGCCGCCCGGTGAGGCGGAACCACCTGTCGACCGACCTCCGGATCGCCTGGTCGATCGTGATCGGCACGGGGCGCCGCCGGGCCATGCTGCTCCTGCTCTTCGCCGTTCCCGTCCTGCTCGCCACCGCCGCCGCCTCGGTGGTGGACACCCTCAACCTCTCGCCGCAGCAGCTCGCGACGGCCGCCATGGCCCGGGCGGACCTCCAGGTCGACCGGACCCAGCCGGGCCCGGCGCCCGCCGACCTCGCCGCCGTGGTCGGACCGCTGCCCGCCGGTTCCCGGGCCGTCCCCTACTACAAGGCACCCGAGTTCCCCGTCGTCCTCGACGGCCTCACCCGGCACGTCACCTACCGGGAGAGCGACTGGACGGCGCCCGCCACCGAGGGCTGGCTGCGGACGAAGGCGGGCCGGCTGCCCGCAGGGCCCGCGGAGGCCGCGGTGTCCGAGCACCTCGCGAGGGCCCACCACCTCGGGGTCGGCGACCGCCTGCGGTTCCACCCGGATGACACCCCGACCGTCGTCGTCGGCGTCGTCGAGGACCCGACCGCCTACGGGGCGGACCTCGTGGCGGGCGGGCCCGGCCTGTTCGAGACGCGGTTCGACCCGGCCCGCGCCGCGGAACTGGGCGTCACCCGGGGCTGGCTGGTGACCGGTCGGGGCGCGGCGGCCGTCGTCGGCCCGCGTGCGGGGCAGCAGCACCTCGCCGTCCGGACCAGGCCCCAGGTCGCCGCGGCCGCAAGGACCCTGCTGTCCGCCCAGCCCGGACTCGTCGCCCTCCCCGGCCTGCTCCTCGTCCTGGCCGGCGCCGCCGCCGCCTTCAGCATCAGGATGCGCCGCCTGCAGCGGCAGTTCGGCCTGCTGTCCGCCGTCGGGTTCGACGGCGCGCGGCTGGTCCGGGTGGCCCGTACGGCCGGGCTGCTGGCCGCCGCGGCCGGAGGCGCCGTCGGCGTGGTCCTCGGGACAGCTCTCGGCGCGGCCGTTCGGCCCGTGGTCCGCTCGGTGGTCGGGCGCGACCTGGCGTCGGTGGACGTGGCACCCGGACGCATGCTGCTCCTGCTGACGGCGACGGTGCTGTGCGGCGCTCTGGCCGTCTGGCTGCCGGCCCGGCTGGCGGCCACGCACACGGTCCGCAGGAGGCTGAGCCGGGTCCCCGCCGCGTCCACCGGCCGGCGGCGCAAACGCTGGGCGGCAGGGTGCGGTGTGCTGGCGGCGGCCGCGGTCGTCGCGGGGATCGCCACCGGGTCGAGCAGTCCCGGAGTCGTCGGTGGCGTCGCACTCCTGACGGCCACCCTCCTGCTGGTGCCCGACCTCCTGGTCCTGCTCGGACGGGCCGCCGGACGGCTCGCCCCCGGACCGCGCTTCGGACTCCGCGACCTGGCCAGGGACCGTCGCCGCCCCGCCGCGGCCGTCGTCTTCGGCGTGGTCACCGTCGCCCTCGCCACCTCCACGGCGATCTTCGTCGGCAGCAACGCGGCCAGGGACGCCCGCGAGTACGCCGGCTCGCGGCACCAGGGGCAGATCGAGGTGGTGCTGCGGGACGCCCCGCCGTCCGCCGCCGTCGAGGCGGCGGTACGCGGAGCCGTCGGCGCGCAGGCCTCCGTCGTCCCGGTCCAGGGCGTGTACGCCTCGGACCGTCCGGCGGCGGACGCCCCGTCACGAGTCGCCCTGCCCCGGGTCGCGCTCCGCGCCCAGTCGGGGCGGAGCGTGAACCCCTTCGGATCACTCCAGATCGTGGAGACGGCCGAGGAGTTCCGCGCGCTGACCACTCGGGACTGGACCCCGGCCGAGGCCGCCGCCCTCACCGCAGGCAGCGTCGTCGCATTCGACCCCGGCTTCGTACGGGGAGGGAAAGCGGTGCTGGCCTTCGAGCCGAAGCAGGGCGTCCCCGCCCGGTCGCAGCTCACCGTTGCGGCCGTCCCCGGGGCGCCCGTCGACCGCACCACCCTGAACCGTGCGATCGGCGTGCTCACCGGCAGTACGGCCCGGGGCCTCGGCCTGTTCCCGGTCACCACGACCTATCTCGCGACGCCGCAGGACGGGCTGCCGCAGGACATCGAGAGCCGGCTCGGCACGGCCCTCGAACCCCTGGGCATCCCCGCCACCGACCTGCGGATCGAGCGGCCCTACACGCCGCCCGTCCCGGCCCGGTGGAACGTCATGACGGCGGTCTCGGGCGCCATGGTGCTGATCGCCACACTCCTCGCGGTCTCCGCGTCGACCCAGGAACTGCGGCCCCAGCTGCGGCTGCTGCACGTCGTCGGCTTCGGCGGCCGCACCCAGCGGACGGTCGCCGCGACGCAGGCGGTGGTGATCACCACGCTCTCGCTCGCCTGCGGGCTCCTCGCCGGCTTCGTCCTGGCCGGAGCACAGCTCTGGCCCCAGGGCACCACGCTCGTGGTGCCCTGGGCCTCGCTCGGCGCCGCCGTCCTCGGGTTGATCGCCGCGGCCGGCCTCGCCGGATTCCTCGTCAGGCCTGTGGCCGCCGCCCGCGGCCGTGCACGGCGCAGCGTACGGCGGCGTGCACGGCGCAGTGCGGCGATTCCCGTGCCCGGGAGGTGAGGGAGACTCAGGCCGCGCCGGGCGCCCGGCGCAGGACCAGGGACAGGAAGCCCCAGGTGTCCCGGTAGGTCTGCAGCCACTCGGAGCGGCGGATTCCGGCCATGTCGAGTGCGGAGCCGCTGTCCGGATCCTCGGGGTGCTCCAGCGCCCAGGAGGCGAGCGAGCCCCAGCAGGACCACTCGTAGGCGTCCAACTCACTGCGGGTGCTGATGTGCCCGTCGACCGGGACCCAACCGGCGGCGGAGACGTTCTCCACCGTGCCGGCCAGATCGGCGAAGTCGCCGAGCATCTCGACGGCCTCAGGGGACGGAGTGCGCTCCCAGAACCCGTCGCCGACGAGGACGCGCCCGCCGGGGGCCAGGTGCCTGCGGGCCGCGGCGAGCGTGGGCAGCAGGCCGCCGAAGGCATGCGTGGACCCGACGCAGAGCACCAGGTCGAACGGCTGCGGGGAGGTGAACTCCTCGGCCGCCAGCCGGTGCAGGACGAGCCGGTCCCGCACGCCGAGCTCCTCCGCCGCGCGGTCGGCCAGCGCCAGCGCGTCCGCGGAGACGTCCACACCTTCGGCGTGCACCTTCGGGTGTGCGGTCAGCGCCCGCAGCAGCCACTCACCGCCGCCGCAGCCGAGGTCGAGCACCCGCTCGTCCCCGCGGGGCAGGCCGCGCTCCAGCAGCCGGCGCACGGAGGCGTCGTCGAGCGGCGACCTGATCGGGTGTTCGGTATGGGCGATGTCGGAGATCCGTTCACGATTCACCGCCGCATCCTGGCACCGGCCCGGATCGCGCGCACCTCTTTTACCGCGTCCGCAGCCGTCTTTGCGCGGGCCTCCGCACATGCGACGACGGGACTCCGGGGGGCCGCGAACGGACAGGGCGGCGGACACGAGCACCGGCCGGGTGGGGCCGGAGTACCGTGGGGACATCGGGACGGTCCGAGCCGCCGCACCGCGGGATGCCCCCGTCGTCGGCGGGCCCGGCCCGTACCCGCGGATCGGTGGTGGCGAGCCATGTCGGACGAGACCGGTACCCCGCAGCCGCGGCTTCTGCCGGACCGGTTCCGGCAGGCGGCGAAGCCGGGCACCGTCCTGTTGCGCCTGGAGACCACGCAGTCACGGGCGGGCGCGCTCGACGGCGCGTGGTGGCCGCGTTCGCGCAACATCGGCGCCGAACTCCCCGGGCTGGTCTCCGCGCTGACCGAACACCTCGGTCCGGTGGTGAGCGTGGGGCTGGACACGGACGCCTGGGATGACGTGCCGCCCCGGGTGGTCGTCGACGGCCGGCCGGTGCGCATCGACCGGTACCCGGTCGGCGACGACACGGTGATCATCACGCGGGGCGACCGGGATCACTTCAGTCTGCTCGTCGTCCCCCCGCTGGCAGCCCGGGATGCGGCGCTGGCCGCGATGGCACGCGCGGTGCAGGCGGGCGGTACCGACTCGGCACGGCAGATCCTCGTCGCTACCGGCATCGGCGCCGGGCCGGCGGCCGAAGCACCCTGAGGGGCAGCCTCGCGGTCCGACTCCTCGGACAGACAGGAAGGCGGGACGGAGAGATGTCCGTCTACGTGAAACTCTCCGCCGAGGCCCGGTCCCCGGCGGAGCCGTCGAGTGGGCCGCTGGACATGCAGTACCAGGACAGCGCCGACGACGGCGTCACCTTCGAGTACGACCTGCACCCGAGCGGGGCTATGCGGGTCCTGCGGGTCTTCGAGGACACCCCGCACCGGGTCGAGGCGTGCTTCGGCCCCGGCGCGTGGCTGCAGGTCACCGGCACCTACCTGCGAAGCGGCTCGGCGTACTGACGGCGGTCCGCTCGGTGGCGAACCGTACCGAGGCACTCGGCGGCGATCGCCGGTGGGCCCGGTGTCCAGCGGTGGCCGAGCCGTGGTGCGGGCGGGAACTCACCGGTCGCCGCCGGTTCCTCCGGCCCGTACGGTCGGATTCCGGGGCGGGATCGTTGGTACAGGAGGCCAGGATGCGGCACTACCGATGGGTGCTGGAGACCGAGGACGACGACGGCCGCTGGTCCCGGCAGGACGGTGCTCCGCTGCAGAATCCGCTGGCGTACGACGGGCCGCCCCAACGTGCGGCCAACCACCTGAGGGACATGTTCGTCCGCACGCTCTCCCATCCCACTCCCGGCCCCCGGGCGGTCAGGATTCGCGTCTGGGAGGGGGCGGACACGATCGGCGAGCCCCAAGCCGAGACCGAGTGGTCACGCGAGTGACCCGTCCAACCCCGACCCGGACGGGACGGCCTTCCCGCCCGTCGGCCACGCGGGCGCCGACCAGGAGGCGGCTCGGCTCCTGGCGGTGTCCGCGCGCAGGTCGGCTTCACCGGGGCCGTCGGAGGGAGTGACGGCCGAAGGCAGGAAGTCGGGACCGGCCTCCGGCTCCGCGGAGAGCAGAGCGCTCGCCGTCCTGGTGTTCGCGGGCCCGGCAGCCCCGGCCATCAGCCGGAGGGCCTCGGCGCCGTCCGTCTGCGGCGGGACGACCAGCAGGTCCAGCCGGCGCGGGGCGCACGAGCAGACCATGATCATGTGCTCGTCCTGCTCGGTGGTGAACCAGCCCGCGTGGACGGTGTGGCTGGCGACCGGGATCCGCCGGGGACGGCCGGCCGGCCCGCACGCCCTGGAGCGCAAGGCTGAGCCGCACGGTGGACTCCGAGACAGTCGGCATCGTCGCACGATCGAGGATCGCAGTCATGACAAGGACCTGTCCCCGGACCCGACAGGGGCCGGGTCCGGGACAGCCGTTCGCCGGAGACGACGCCGGACTTCCATCATCGGCCGGTCCAGGTGCGGCCGCCCGCCCGCTGGAGCCGCCATGGCCGGCGCGCGGAGTGCAGGGGAGCCGCATTGCGACAGATACCACGAAGGCGGCACCGGGGTCCGTTCGCGTCCTGGCCTGCGACGGGTAACGGCCCTGGGCGCGTCCTGAACCCCGGTGGACGGGGATGAACAAGACCAGAACTGAGACCGCCATACTTACGTCGGGCTACCCGGGCATCACGCCGTGGATGCGGGAGATGGTGAACACGCGTTCGCTGTTCCGTAGATGGCACCAGGCGTGCAGGTAGGGCGCGTCCAGTTCGAGCCGGCTGAGGGTACGGACGGTCGTGCTGCCCGAGGTGGCGACGTACTCGATCGTGATCGTCTGGCCTTCGTTGACGGCGTGGGCCAGCTGGCGGACGTCGGTGAAGGACAGGTTGCGGGCGTGCCCGGCGATGATCTCCTCGGTGTCGCTGTCGTAGGGGCGTCCGCCCCACGGGTCGGGCTCCGGGATGTCCTGCGGGGCGGTCAGCAGCCGGGCGGCGAGGGTGCTCAGGTCGACGGCTGTTCGAGCCACCGTCTGCTGTGGCCGGGCCGGGCCTCCGGACAGGCGCGGGGGCGGGACCGGGCTTGCCGCGCGCGTGCGTTGGGCGCGCTCGATGCGGACGGACCCGTCGGGCCTCGCGGCGACGGGGGCGTAGCCCGCGGACCGCAGTGCCGCGAGCGTCCCGTCCGGAGGGGTCCGGCTGATCAGCACCGTCGGCGCCAGTTGCCGCAGGCCGAGCTGGGTGAGCTTGCGGTGGGCGGCCAGTTCGGCCAGGAGGGCGGGCTCTTCACCGTGGATCACACAGGCCGCGGAGACGACGCGCACCCGACCGTGGCTGCGCGCGGTGTCGTGGATGAGGTACGAGAGCGGCTGGGGGAGCGGTTCGACGGCCACGGCGGTCAGGTCGGCCGTGATGACGTCGGGAGTGTGGCCCGCATCGAGGGCGCGGCGGACGCTTCCCGGGCTGAACCGCCAGACGGATGCCGCACCGGCCGTCTCCCGTTCGGCGACGGAATCCAGCAGGGTGACCAGGGCCGTCGACGGCGTGCCGGTGACCACGGCCGTGAGGTCGCTGCCGAAGCGGGCCGCCTCACTGGCGGCGGGCAGCAGCCGCCGACACGCGTCCACCAGGGCTTCGGCGTCGTCGGCGAGCAGGGCGGCTCCGAGGGGGGACAGGGCTCCGAGGGCGAGTACGCCGAGCAGTTCCGTTTCGCGGATCTGGGTGGCGAACGGCGTTGTGTCCTGGGCGAGTTCGTCGACGAGCGGGCGGTGCCAAACGATCGACATCCCCAGGTCGGCGAGGTTCGCCGCTCCTTCGCCCGCCGGGAGCTGCGACGCCACCGCGAGCAGCCCGTGCCGGGCCTGGACGCAGCCTCCGCAGGGCGGCGTTCCGGCAAGGGCCGGCAGCGCCTTCCCGTCCTCGTCACGGCTCCCGCCGGGGGTCAGCGGCAGTGTCCACCACGCCTGGAGCAGTACGGCGAGCTGGTCGGCCGGATCCTTCTCCGCCCACGTGTCGTAGAACTCGGTCGCCGCGACCCGGTCACCGTCCCGGGCCAGCAGCCGAGCTGCGCTTGCCGCCTCCAGCGCGAGGCGGACCACGATCTCGTCGCACTGCGCCGCTTTGCCGATCCGGGACAGTTCGCGGGCGCCGACTCCGCCGGCCTTCAACCGAGCCGGGGGAGTGGTGGCGCACACCCTGAGGACGGAGGCGGCGTGGGCGGCGAACGCCATCGCGGCGGCAGCGGCCTCCCGTTCGACATCCGAAGCGGTGACGGATGCCGATCGCAGGACGGGCGGGACCGGAGTGAACGGAGCGTGCCAGGCGGGACCGCGCAGCGCGAGCGCCACCTCCGCGGGCATGCGGGCAGGACCGTACCGGTGCCGGTCCTGGATCAGCAGACCCCGTTCCAGCGCCCATCGTTCGCCCGGCCCGGAGCCGGACTGCGGAGCCCCGAACAGGATGAAGTCCGATCGCTCCGGAGCCTGACCCGCCTGCCGCTCGAGCACCTTCCGAGCAGCTGCGGGGGCCTTGGCCACCAGCGCGGCGACCCGGCCCGGATCGCTGTGATGGTCGACAAGCGCCGCCAGCCGCTTCTGTTTGGTGTTGCCGGTCGGCTTGATGCCGAGGGCCGCCAGCATGCGGCCCAGTTCGTCGGAGGTGGTGTTCACCAGGAGCTGTGCCAGTGGCGGGTCCAACCCGAGTGGCGTGTCCCATGCCTGCCGCAGCGGTGCCGCCATGCGCAGCAGCCCGTTGCCGTCCGGCCAGACCAGAGCGCGATCGGCCAGCGCCTCCAGGGCCGCGTCCATGGCGTGAGCGCGTTTCCCGTCCGTCGCGCCCAGGAGGCTTGCCAGGATGTCCCGCGAGGTCGGCGTGAGCGCGGCGAGCGCCTCCGCCACTTGCAGGTGCGGCAACGCGAGCCGGGGCAGTGCGAGCGCCACCGACGCCGGGCGCTGAAGGCGGTCTGCCAGTTCGCCGACCGACTGCGGCGCCGGGGCCGACGCCGCATCCGGGCGCGCCACCAGGACCCGTTCCAACCGAGGTGTGTCGAGACCGCGCAGCCACGTGGCCAGGGTCGATCCGCTCGTCGTGCTGATGGGGAACACCTCGCCGGGTAAGAGCCGTCCTGTCCCGGCTTCGGCCGGGCGACTCCAGGATGGCGCACCACATGGAGGGCGTGGGTCGCATTCGTTCTCCGGCCCACCCGGAGCCGGAGAACGACGAAGGCCCGGACCGCTGTGCGGTCCGGGCCTTCGCTAAGGCGGAGGATACGAGATTCGAACTCGTGAGGGGTTGCCCCCAACACGCTTTCCAAGCGTGCGCCCTAGGCCTCTAGGCGAATCCTCCGTGGGAGAGCTTAGTACATGTCGAGGGGTGCTCGCGAACCGCTATCCCGCAGGTGGCCGTGCGCGGTCGCCTGCGGATCTCAGACGGCCCGGGGTGGGCCACCTCGGGCTCGCGATCCGCTACTCTTGGGGCAGCCCCTCGTGTGGCGTCATCTCTCTGAACCCCCCCAGGGCCGGAAGGCAGCAAGGGTAGGAGGGCTCTGGCGGGTGCACGGGGGGTCCTTGCGTTTGCGGGCGGGCCCGGCCCGTGCCGAGCGTGCCGCGTTTGTCGGCCCGTCCCGATATCGTCGGTGGCGTGTCCCTAGCCCTGTACCGCCGCTATCGCCCCGAGACCTTCGCGGAGGTCATCGGGCAGGAGCACGTGACCGCCCCGCTCCAGCAGGCCCTGCGCAACAACCGGGTCAATCACGCGTACCTGTTCAGCGGCCCGCGCGGCTGCGGCAAGACCACCAGCGCCCGTATCCTCGCCCGCTGTCTGAACTGCGAGCAGGGCCCCACGCCCACCCCGTGCGGCGAGTGCCAGTCCTGCCGCGACCTGGCGACCGGCGGCCCCGGCTCGATCGACGTCATCGAGATCGACGCCGCCTCGCACGGTGGTGTGGACGACGCCCGCGAGCTGCGCGAGCGGGCCTTCTTCGCGCCGGTGCACAGCCGGTACAAGATCTTCATCCTGGACGAGGCGCACATGGTGACCTCGGCCGGTTTCAACGCCCTGCTCAAGGTCGTCGAGGAGCCGCCGGAGCACCTCAAGTTCATCTTCGCGACCACCGAGCCGGAGAAGGTGATCGGGACGATCCGGTCCCGCACCCACCACTACCCGTTCCGTCTGGTGCCGCCCGGCACCCTGCGGGACTACCTGGCCGAGGTCTGCGGCCGCGAGGGCATCCAGGTCGAGGATTCGGTCTTCCCGCTGGTCGTCCGGGCCGGTGCCGGCTCGGTGCGCGACTCGATGTCGGTGATGGACCAGCTGCTCGCGGGCGCCGGCGAGGCCGGTGTGACGTACCAGATGGCCACCGCCCTGCTCGGCTACACCGACTCCGCGCTGCTGGACGAGGTGGTGGACGCCTTCGCGGCACACGACGGCGCGACGGTCTTCCAGGTGGTCGACCGGGTCGTCGAGGGCGGCCACGATCCGCGCCGCTTCGTCACGGACCTGCTGGAGCGGCTGCGCGACCTGGTGATCCTCGCCACAGTGCCGGACGCCGGCGAGAAGGGCCTGATCGACGCCCCGGCCGACCGGGTCGCCGTCATGCAGGCGCAGGCGGACCGCTTCGGCCCGTCCGAGCTCAGCCGCGCCGCCGACATCGTCAACACCGGTCTCACCGAGATGCGCGGCAACGCCGCTCCCCGCCTGCAGTTGGAGCTGATCTGCGCCCGGGTGATGCTGCCCGGCGCGTACGGCGACGAGCTCTCGCTGCAGGCCCGGCTGGACAAGCTGGAGCGGCGCCCCGCGGGCGGCGGCTTCCCCGCGACCGGCTTCCCGATGGCCGGCACGGCAGTCCCGGAGGCGCCGGTGGCCCCGGCCGCCGTGCCACAGCCGGCCCCACAGCCCGCAGTCCAGCCGCAGGCCGCACAGCCGCCCGCAGCCCAGCCCCAGGCAGCCCCGGCAGCCCCGGCAGCCCCGGCAGCCCCGGGAGCACCGACGCCCGGCGCCTGGCCGATCCCGCGCAGCTTCCCAGCCGCCGGCCAGGCCCCGCAGCCGTCGGCAGCACCGCAGACACCCCCGCAGGCACCCGCGGCAGCGGCCCCGACCCCGCCCGCGGCCCCGCCGACCCAGGCTCCGGCTGCGGCCGCCCCGGCGTCCGGCGCCCAGCCGTCGGCCGCCGCGCAGCAGGGCGCTGCCCAGATCCGGCAGATGTGGCCGCAGATCCTGGAGGCGGTGAAGAACCGCCGCCGCTTCACCTGGATCCTGCTCAGCCAGAACGGCCAGGTGGCCGGCTTCGACGGCAACGTGCTGCAGGTCTCCTTCATCAACGCGGGCGCCCGGGACAGCTTCGTGAGCAGCAACAGCGACGACGTGCTGCGCCAGGCGCTGGCCGACGCGCTCGGGGTGGACTGGCGGGTCGAGTGCATCGTGGATCCGTCCGGCGGCGCGGGTGCGGCGCCTGCCGCCCCGCAGGGCGGTGGCGGCTGGGGAGCGCCTCAGCGTCCGGCCGGGCCGCCCGCGCAGCCGTTCCAGCCGCAGCCGGCCGCCGCGCCGCAGCCCCCGGCCCCGCAGCCCGCCGCCCCGGTGCAGCCTCAGCGGCCCGCCCCCCAGGCCGCGGTGCAGCCGCCGCCGGCCGCCCAGCCGCAGGCCGCGGCGGTGTACCAGCCGCCGCAGCCGCCGCCGGTGGCGCCGGAGGACGACACCCCGGAGGACGACGACCCGGATCTGACCGAGGAGGCGTTCTCCGGCCAGGAGCTGATCATCCGTGAGCTCGGGGCGACGGTCCTGGAGGAGATCCACCACAACGGCTGAGCCGGGCTCCGGCCGTCGCCTCGTCGGCGGCCGGGCCGGGCCGGGCGGGCCCGCTCCGGCGGCCGTCCGGGCCGCGTAGGCTCGGGGGCGACGATGTCGTACAGGACAGGAGAAGTGCCGTGTTCCCTGGTGGCCAGCCCAACATGCAGCAGCTGCTGAAGCAGGCGCAGAAGATGCAGGAGGAGCTCGGCAAGGTCCAGCAGGAGCTGGCCGAGACCAAGGTGAGCGGTTCGGCGGGCGGCGGCCTGGTCGAGGCCACGGTGACGGGCTCCGGCGAGCTGGTCGCGCTGGCGATCGCGCCGGCCGCGGTCGACCCGGAGGACACCGAGACCCTGGCCGACCTGGTGCTGGCCGCCGTCCGGGACGCCAACGCTGCGGCGCAGAAGCTGCAGGCCGAGCGGATGGGCCCGCTGACCCAGGGCCTCGGCGGCGGCATCCCCGGCCTGCCGTTCTGACGTCCGGAACCGGCAGCTGACCCGGGCCCGATCGGGGCCCGCAGCCGCCCGCCCGGTGTGCCGGTACGCGCCGGTGCTGTGTGATTTATGGGTGAGTCGGGCGTCGGACGGTGTGTCCGGCGCCCGATTCGTTGGATGATGGCACCGGAGCGACGGGCCCCGGAACACTGGGTTCCGGGCCGTGTGCCCCGGGCGAAGGAAGGCGCGACGTGTACGAGGGCGTGGTTCAGGACCTGATCGACGAACTGGGTAGGCTGCCCGGCGTCGGGCCCAAGAGCGCGCAGCGGATCGCCTTCCACATCCTGCAGGCCGACCCGGTGGACGTCCGGCGGCTGGCCGGCGCGCTGATGCAGGTGAAGGAGAAGGTCCGGTTCTGCGCGGTCTGCGGCAATGTCGCGGAGTCCGAGCAGTGCCGGGTCTGTCTGGACCCGCGGCGCGACCTCGCGGTGATCTGCGTGGTCGAGGAGCCGAAGGACGTGGTGGCGATCGAGCGGACGCGCGAGTTCCGCGGCCGCTACCACGTGCTGGGCGGCGCGATCAGCCCGATCGAGGGCGTCGGTCCGGACGACCTGCGGATCCGCGAGCTGATGACCAGGCTCGCGGACGGGACGGTCACCGAGCTGATCCTGGCCACCGACCCCAACCTGGAGGGGGAGGCGACCGCCACCTACCTGGCCCGGCTGTGCAAGCCGATGGGCCTGAAGGTGACCCGGCTGGCGAGCGGCCTGCCCGTCGGCGGGGACCTGGAGTACGCCGACGAGGTCACCCTCGGCCGGGCCTTCGAAGGGAGACGACTGCTCGATGTCTGACCACAGGGACACCGCCCCCACCGGGGCGCCCGACGACTTCGCCGTGCAGATCGCCGACTCGGTGGAGAGCTTCGTGCTCGCCGTCACCGAGGTGGCCAAGGGCGACGAGCCGGGCAGCGCGATCTCGCTGCTCCTGCTGGAGGTCTCGCAGCTGCTGCTGGCGGGCGGCCGGCTGGGGGCCATCGAGGACGTCCTGCCGGAGGACCGCTTCGAGCCGGACACCGGGCCGGAGCCGGACGGGGTCGAGCTGCGCGAGCGGCTGGCCGAGCTGCTGGCGCCGATCGACGTCTACCACGAGGTCTTCGACCCGTACGGTCCGCCGGAGAAGCCGAGCGCCTTCCGGATCTCGGACGACCTGGCGGGTGTGGTCGCCGAGCTGCGGCACGGCCTGGTGCACTACCGGGAGGGCCGGGTCAGCGAGGCGCTGTGGTGGTGGCAGTTCTCGTACCTGTCCAACTGGGGCTCGACCTGCACCGCGGTGCTGCGGGCGCTGCAGTCGCTGATCGCGCACGTCCGGCTGGACAGCCCGATCGGGGCGGCGGTGGACGGTGCCGACACCGACCAGGACGGGCTCACCGACGAGCAGCTGGAGCAGCAGGCCGGCGACCTGATGGCCGCCGAGCTGGGGCTGTGACGAAGACTCCACCGAATCTCCCCAACGTGAAATCCGGGGTCGGGCTGGTGCCCGGCCCCGGATTTTCTTCTGGCGGGCGGCGGTCCGCCCGCAGACCTGCCTGTTCCCGCTGCTCACCAGGCGATATGGTCGTCTCGTCATATGGATGCCTCCGGTTGCGCCCGCCCCGCTCGATAGACTGGCCGCGACCGCAGAAGGGGGCCACCACCCCCGAAACGACACAAGTCGAGGAGCGCACGTGGGCCTTGTCGTGCAGAAGTACGGCGGCTCATCCGTAGCGGATGCCGAGGGCATCAAGCGCGTCGCCCGACGGATCGTCGACACCAGGAAGGCCGGCCATGAGGTCGTCGTCGTGGTGTCCGCGATGGGAGACACGACGGACGAGCTCATCGAACTCGCGGAACAGGTGACCCCTCTTCCGTCCGGCCGTGAGTTCGACATGCTGCTGACCGCAGGAGAGCGCATCTCCATGGCGCTGCTCGCCATGGCGATCAGAACGCTGGGCTTCGACGCCCAGTCCTTCACGGGCAGCCAGGCGGGTGTCATCACCGACTCCACGCACAACAGGGCACGCATCATCGACGTCACGCCCGGCCGGATCCGCAACGCCCTGGACGAGGGCAACATCGCGATCGTGGCCGGTTTCCAGGGCGTGTCGCAGGTCAGCAAGGACATCACCACGCTCGGCCGCGGCGGCTCCGACACCACCGCCGTCGCGCTGGCGGCGGCGCTCGGTGCCGAGGTCTGCGAGATCTACACCGACGTGGACGGCGTGTTCAGCGCCGACCCGCGTGTGGTGAAGAAGGCCCGCAAGATCGACTGGATCTCCTTCGAGGACATGCTGGAGCTGGCCTCGTCCGGTTCCAAGGTGCTGCTCGACCGCTGCGTCGAGTACGCCCGCCGCTACAACATCCCGATCCATGTCCGCTCGTCGTTCTCCGGCCTGCCGGGGACTATCGTGAGCGCGGACAACCCCAACAAGCCCGAAGGGGGCGAGATGGAGCAGGCCATCATCTCCGGAGTCGCCCACGACACGTCCGAGGCCAAGATCACGGTCGTCGGCGTGCCGGACAAGCCGGGCGAGGCGGCCCGTATCTTCCGCGCCATCGCGGACGCCGAGGTCAACATCGACATGGTGGTGCAGAACGTCTCCACCGCGTCCACCGGCCTCACCGACATCTCCTTCACCCTGCCCAAGACCGACGGCCAGAAGGCCATCGACGCCCTCGGCCGGGTCAAGGACGGCATCGGCTACGAGTCGCTGCGCTACGACGACGCCATCGGCAAGCTCTCGCTGGTCGGCGCCGGCATGCGCTCCAACCCGGGAGTCACCGCGACGTTCTTCGAGGCGCTCTCCGAGGCCGGGGTCAACATCGAGCTGATCTCCACCTCCGAGATCCGCATCTCGGTCGTCACCCGGTCCGAGGACATCCCGGAGGCCGTGCGCGCCGTGCACACCGCCTTCGGCCTGGACACCGACAGCGACGAGGCCGTGGTCTACGGCGGCACCGGCCGCTGACGCACCGGGCGGGCCGGGCGGCACCCTTCGGGGTGCGCCCGGCCCGCCCGACTGTGCCCGACCCGCCTGCGTCCGGGAGACACCGTCACGGTTTCTCCCGATCCTTCCGAGACAATCCGTCAGAATCACCCGATGTCCCGCTGGAGCGGGCCCCGCCGGTACGGAAGAATGGCAGGCCGTCCGGGCAACCATGACGGGGGATCGAGTGTCCAACAGGCGTGTCGAACGTGATCGAGGCGGTGCCGGTGGTGTCTCTGCCGCTGCCGGTGCGCCGGTCGGCAGCTAGTCGGATGGGCTCGGCCGCGGCGGCGGACGCGACGGGGGCCAGCGTCGACCAGCTCACCGAGACCTACCAGGCCCACTACCGGTCGCTGCTGCGCCTGGCCGCGCTGCTGCTCGACGACCTCTCCTCCTGCGAGGACGTCGTCCAGGAAGCGTTCATCCGGGTCCACGCGGCCCGGCGGCGGGTGCGCGAACCCGAGAAGACCCTCGCCTACCTGCGGCAGACCGTCGTCAACCTGTCCCGCTCCACCCTGCGGCGCCGGATCCTCGGCCTGCGCCTGCTCCCCAAGCCCATGCCTGACATGGCCAGTGCAGAAGAAGGGGCCTACGATGCGCTGGAGCGCGATCAGTTGAGGACCGCGCTGCGGGGACTGCAGCGCCGTCAGCGGGAGGTGCTCGTGCTGCGCTACTACGCCGACCTGACGGAGGCCCAGGTCGCCGAGGTGCTCGGCGTCTCCGTCGGCTCCGTGAAGGCGTACGGCTCCCGCGGACTGGCCGCCCTGCGCGTCCTGATGGAGAGCAGCCATGACTGACGACCAGACGGGCGGCACCCACTCCGAGAACGAGCTGCGGGCCCTCCTCCACCGGGCCGTGGCCGGCGTCGAGGCCGACCCGGCCGCCCTCGGCCGGATCCGGCACGCCGTGCCCCGCCGCCGCGCCCGCCGCCGCCACGCCTGGACGGGCGCCGTCGCCGCCACCCTGCTCGCCGCCGCCGCGGTGCCCGCACTGCACGCCGTCCAGCCGTTCGACCTCTCCGACGGCCCGACGGCCGGCACCGCCGACGCGCACGGCGCCGACCGCACCCCGCGCGCCACCCGCGGCACCCAGGGCGGGCCCCGCACCGCCCCGCTCCCCGCCTACCCCGACGGGCGGCCCACCCCGTCCGCCGACGGCAGCGGCAGCGCCCCCGCCACCGCCCCCGGCAGCAGCCCCGCCATCACGAGCGCCGCCGTGCCCTCCTGCCTGCGCACCGACCTCGGCGGCGGCGCCGCCCACGTGGAACCCGCCGACAGCGCGGGCAGCGTGTACGGGTACTTCACCGTCCGCAACACCTCCACCCGCAGCTGCGGACTGATCGGACCCGGCACCGTCGCCGCCACCGCGGGCGGCCCCGCCGACCAGACCCGGATCAAGGTCGTCGACCACATCGCCGGCGACCCCGCCACCGCCCTGCCCGCCCCCGGGCCCGTCGCCCTGCCGCTGGTGCTCGGCCCCGGCGAGGGATACCGGGTGCGGTTCGGCTGGGTGCCGGAGGGCAGCTGCCAGAGCACCGCCCCCCGAACGGCCGCCGTCACGCCGGAAGCCCCCGCCGTGGTCAGCACCGACCCGGTCGCGCCCGGCGCCCCCACCAGCGACCCCAGCCCGACACCCACCGCGGACCCGCCGAGCGTCACCGTCGCCCACACCCCGTCCGGCGGCATCCCCACCGCCGCCAGCGCCGTGATCACCGGCAGCTGCGGCGGCACCGTCTACCGCACCGCCCCCGAGGCCCTCCCGGCCGACACCCCGACCGCCGCCGCCACCCCGGGCCGGGGCTGACCCGGCGCCGCCGCGGCCCGGGCCCCTGGCGGGCCCGCCGGCGCGGGGGCGACCCCGGCGGCAGGGACCGGCGTAGGAGGTGGTTACCGTGGTGGGTGTGTACCGGTTTCTCCTGACTCCGCGGTGGATCGCCGCCACTGCCGTCGGCGTGGCCGCCATCGTCGTCTGCCTGCTGCTCGGCACCTGGCAGCTCGGCCGCTTCGAGTCCAGGGTCGACACCCACCGGAACACCGGCGCGGCCGCGGCCGCCCAGGCCTCCGCCGCCGTCCCGCTCACCGAGGTGCTCACCACCGACCGCCCGCAGGTCGGCACCGACACCGTCGGCCGCGCGGTCACCGTCACCGGCAGCTACGACACCGCCCACCAGCTCCTGGTGCCCGGCCGCACCCTCGACGGGCGGCAGGGCCACTACGTGCTCACCCCGCTGCGCACCGCCGACGGCCGGGCCGCCGCCGTCGTCCGCGGCTGGGCCCCCGGCGAGCCCGGCACGGGCGCGGCCGTTCCGGCGGCCCCGTCCGGCGAGGTCACCGTCGAGGGCCGGCTGCAGGCGCCCGAGAACAGCGGCAGCGGCGGCGCCGTCGCGGGCGGACTCCCCGCCGGGCAGCTCGGCACCATCAGCCCCGCCACCCTGATCAACGTCCTGCCGTACCCCGTCTACGACGGCTGGATCGCCGCCGACCGGGTGCCCGGCCCGCTGACCGCCGTGCCCACCGTCGAGCCGCAGGGTGGCAACGGCCTCACCCTGCGCGCCTTCCAGAACCTCGGCTACACCCTCGAATGGTTCGTCTTCGCGGGCTTCGTCGTCTTCATGTGGTTCCGCCTCGTCCGCCGCGAGGCCGAGGCCGCCCAGGACCGGGCCCTCGGCCTGGACCCGGTCGCCTAGCGCGCGCCTTCACAAGGCACACGGGTACCCCGCAAAGGGGCGCGGGGAACGCCTCCCGGGCCGGTGGTCGCCCGTCAGCGCTTCGTCGGCAGCGGGGGCTTCGCCGTCGGCAGCGGCGTCCGCGGGGAGGGCAGCACACCCCCGGCACCCGCGCCCGGTGAGGCGCTCGGGGCGAAGTCGTACGAGCGGCTCGGCGACGGGCCTGGCGAGGAGCCGCAGCCGTAGCCGTCCCCACTCGACCCGGAGGTCGAGCCCGAGGTGGTGCTGCTGTGGTGGTGGTGCACCGTCCGGCTGCTCTTCGACTTCTTGGCGCTCCGCCCCGACTTGGCCATCAGCTGCGCCGACAGGTCGCCGCCGAGCACGCCGCCGTCCACCGCGGAGCCGTCCACCGCGGAGCCGTCCACCGAGACCGGGGGCCGGCCCGCCGCGTCGCAGCGGTCGTCGCTCTCGTCCGAGCAGGCGGTCGCGGTCAGCAGCACGGTCAGGGCCGCGGCCGTCGCCAGGGCGGTGCGTCTGCTCATCTGCCGTCTCCCCCGAGCGCGGGGCCGTCGAGGTGCCGCCGCGCGAAGTCGATCTCCAGCCTCAGCTGCCGGATCCGTTCCTCCACCACCAGCGAGCCGTGCCCGGCGTCGTAGCGGTAGACCTCGTGCACCTTACCCAGCTCCGCCAGCCGCCCGACATAGTTCTCGATCTGGCGGATCGGGCAGCGCGGGTCGTTCACCCCGGCGCTGATGTACACCGGCGCCTTCACCCGCTCCACGTAGGTGAGCGGCGACGACGCCCGCCAGCGGTCCGGGACCTCCTCCGGGGTGCCGCCGAAGAGCGTGCGGTCCAGCGACTTCAGCGCCTCCATCTCGTCGTCGTACGCCGTGAGGTAGTCCGCGACCGGGACGGCCGCCAGGCCCAGCGTCCAGTCGCCCGGCTGCACGCCCAGGCCGAGCAGCGTCAGGTAGCCGCCCCAGGAGCCGCCGGACAGCACCAGCCGGGCCGGGTCCGCCAGCCCGGACTCCACCGCCCAGGCCCGGACGGCCCCGATGTCCTCCAGCTCGATCAGGCCGACCCGCTCCCGCAGCGCGTCCGTCCACGCCTGGCCGTAGCCGGTCGAGCCCCGGTAGTTGACCCGGACGACCGCGAAACCGTGGTCCAGCCAGGCGGCCGGCCCGGCCGCGAAGGAGTCGCTGTCGTGGTGCGTCGGGCCGCCGTGGACCTCGAAGACCGTCGGGAAGGGCCCCTCCCCGGTCGGCCGCTGCACCAGCGCGTGCACCCGCCCGCCCGGACCCTCCACCCAGACGTCCTCCACCGGCACCGACCCCGGCGGCACCGGCCCCGGCGCCCGCAGCACCACCGTGCCCGCCGTCGAGCGGACGGCCGACGGCTCCGCCGCCGACGACCACAGGAACTCCACCGTGCCGTCCGGCCGCGCCGTCGCCCCCGCCACCGTGCCCCGCGGCGTGTCCAGCCGGATCAGCCGGCCGCTCGCCAGGTCGTACGAGAAGAGCTCGCTGCGCGCCTCGTACTCGTGCTCGATCAGCAGCGCCGCCGCACCCGGCCGCCACTGCGCCGACAGATCGCCCGGGAACTCCCGGCCCTGCTCGTCGCGCAGCCCCAGCTCGGTCTCGGTGCCGGTGGCCACGTCCCACAGCATCGGCTCCCACCGGCCGCGGCGCTGGTGCGCCACCAGCAGCCGGGTGTCGCCGTCCGCCGGCGCGAAGCCCAGGCAGGCCACCCCGCGCGGATCCGCCCGGCCGGTCACCTCGTCCAGCTCGGCGACCGCCGCGCCGTCCGACAGCCGCAGCACCCGGATCGCCGAGTGCATCGCGTCCCCGTGCTCGGTGTGATCGACCGCCAGCAGCGAACCGTCGTACGAGAGGTCGCCGATGCCGCCGTACTCGGCGTGCCGGTACACCTCCTCCACCTCGGACGCGCCCGGCCGGCGCAGGAAGAGCGTGGTGCCCTCGTCGTCCGTCGAGGTGCCGACCACCACCGAGCCGTCCCGCCCCAGCGCCAGGCCCGCCGAGTACGCGGCGGGCACACCCGGCACCGCCTCTTCGTCCGGACCCCCCGCGAACGGCTGCCGGCGCCACACCCCGAACTCGTCGCCGTCGGTGTCGTCGAACCACCACACCCACGCGCCGTCCGGGCTGAGCTCGGCGTCCGTCGTGCCGTTCGGGCGGTGGGTCACCCGGCGGTGCGTGTCCGTGGCCCGGTCCCAGGCGTACACCTCGTAGGTGCCGGTGGAGTTCGACACGTACAGCGCCCGCTCCGGGGCGTCGTCCGCCCAGTCCGGCAACGACACCCGGGCCGCCCTGAACCGCTGCTCCCACGCCGGTACGCTGCTCTTCTCCTCGCTCATCCCCCCATCCAACCCGATGCCCGGCAGGTAGCGGAACGCGTCCGCCCGTGCCGGGCACCCGGTCGCCGCCGCGCGCGCCCTCAGACGCCCGGCACCTTGTCCAGGAAACCGGCCACCGAGGCGATCCGGCCCGCCCCGTCGAGGGCCAGCACGTCGAAGCCCTCCACCAGTGGCTCCGCGCCGGCCGGCCCCAGGCCCCAGGTGAACCGCGCCACGTGGTGGTGCGCGTCCACCGGGCCGAGGGTGAACACGCAACCCGGGAACTGCGCCCGGACCGCCGCCACGGTCGCGTCCAGCCCGTCCCGGCCGGCCACGTCCACCAGCGGGTCGGTGTAGCTGCCGTCCTCGGCCCACAGGGCCTCGATCGCCGCCCGCCGCGCCCCGGCGTCGGTCTCGTTCCACACGGCGATGTACTGCTCCACGATCTGCTGAAGGTCGCTCACGGTGCTGTCCTCCCGTTCCTCGGCGGGGCGTTCCCGCTGCTCATGAAGGTAGGCCGGATCCGCGCCCGCCGAATCGGTCGACCATAGGTCAAGTACCGCGCCCCGCAGCGGAATCGGCTGGGTAGGGTGACGGTCATGCTGTACGGCAGGGCGGGGGAGCAGGCGGCGGTCCGGGCACTGCTGGACGCGGCACGCGCCGGACACAGCGGCGCACTCGTCCTGCGCGGCGAACCCGGCATCGGCAAGACCGCCCTGCTCGACGCCGCCGCCCGGGACGCCGACGGCTTCCGGGTGGTCCGCGCCGCCGGCACCGAGTACGAGGCCGAACTCCCCTTCGCCGGGCTGCACCTGCTCCTCGCCCCCGCCCTCGACCGGCTCGGCTCCCTGCCCGCCCCGCTGCGCCGCGCCCTGGAGGGCGCCTTCGGCCTCGCCGACACCGGCCCCGGCGACCGGCTGCTGCTCGGCCTCGCCGCCCAGCACCTGCTCGCCGAACTCGCCACGGAGCAGCCGGTGCTGTGCCTGGTCGACGACGCCCACTGGCTGGACCCCGCCTCCGCCGAGGCACTGCTCGTCGCCGCCCGCCGGCTCCGCGAGGAGGGTGTCGTCCTGCTGTTCGCCGCCCGCGACGGCGAAGGCGCCTTCCCCGCGGGCGGCCTGGCCGAACTCCGGCTCGAACCGCTCGCCGCCGACGACGCCGAACTGCTGCTGCCCGCCGCACTCGACCCGGCCGTCCGCCGCCGGGTGCTCGCCGAGGCCCACGGCAACCCGCTCGCCCTCACCGAACTCCCCGCCGCCCTCGGCACCGACACCGCGGGCGGCCCGCTGCCGCTGCCCGGCCGGCTCCGGCTCGCATTCCACGGACGGCTCACCCGGCTACCCGCCGCCACCCAGACCCTGCTCCTCGTCGCCGCCGCCGAGGAGACCGGCGACCTCGGCACCGTCCTCACCGCGGCGGCCGCCCTCGGCGCCGGACCCGCCGACCTGCCGCCCGCCGAACAGGACGGCCTCGTCCGCGCCACCGACACCCGGCTCGTCCTCCACCACCCGCTGCTGCGCGCCGCCGTCCTCCAGCGCGCCCCGCTCGACCAGCGGATCGCCGTCCACCGCGCCCTCGCCGCCGCCCTCGACGGCGACCGCAGGACCTGGCACCTCGCCCTCGCCGCCACCGGCCCCGACGCAGCACTCGCCGACGCCCTGGAAGAGGCCGCCCACCGCGCCGAGGCCCGCGGCGGGCACGCCGGCGCCGCCGCCGCGTACGAACGCGCCGCCCGCCTCACCACCGATCACGACGGCCGCACCCGGCGCCTCGTCCTCGCCGCCGAGGCCGCCGCCGACGCCGGCGAGACCGACCGCGCCGAGCAGCTCGCCGTCCGCGCCCGCGCCCGCACCGCGGACCCGCTCGCGCTCGCCCTGATCGACCACCTGCGGGCCACCGCCGCCTTCCTCCGCGGCGACCACGCCGACGCCTTCCGGCTGCTCCTCGACGCGGCCGGCACCGGGATCGAGGCCCCGCACGCCGCCCGGATGCTCTTCCAGGCCTGCCACGCCGCCTGGTACCTCGGCGAGGCCGAACTCGCCGCCTTCGCCGACCGGCTGGCCGCCCTGCCGCTGCCGCCCGGGGACCCGGCCGCACCGATCGCCGAGTACCTGCTGGCCGGCACCCTGCCGCTGCTCGGCCGCCCCGCCCCCGCCGCCCCGGACGCCGCCGTCGCGATCGAGAAGGCTCGGCAGGCCGGCGCCGACGCCGTCCGCGACTTCACCCAGCTGAGCGGCATCACCCTCGTCCTCGGCCGCGACGAGGAGACCCACCGGGTCACCGCCGGGCTGATCGACGAGGCCCGCCGCGCCGGTGCCGTCGGGGCGCTGCCCGCCCTGCTCTTCTTCCACGCCGAGGCCCAGCTCTTCCACGGCCGGCACCGGGACGCCGAGGTCACCGCCGAGGAAGGGCTCGCGCTCGCCCGCGACACCGGCCAGCCCCAGTGGACCAGCCAGCTCACCGCCCTGCTGGCCCTGCTCGCCGCCCTCGCCGGCGACGCCGGCCGGTGCACCGCACTCACCGCCGAGGCCCTCGACGGCGGCGGCCCGGCCAGACCCGCCGGACGCGCCTGGACCCAGTGGGCCCTCGGCCTGCTCGACCTCGGCGAGGGCCGCGCCGCCGAGGCCCTGGACCGGCTGGCCGAGCTCACCGGCGGCCCCCAGCGCCACCACGTCTCCGGCACCCGGGCCGTCCCCGACCTCGTCGAGGCCGCCGTCCGGCTCGGCCGGCCCGAGCACGCCGAGGAGCCCTACCGGCGGTTCGCCCGCTGGGCCGAGGCCTGCGACCGGCCCTGGGCGCGCGCCCTGCTGCTGCGCTGTCAGGCCCTGCTCGGCCCCGACGAACTCGCCGAATCCGCCTACCTCGCCGCCCTCGACCTGCACCGCACCGCCGAGCGGCCCTTCGAACAGGCCCGCACCGCCCTGCTGTACGGGGAGTGGCTGCGCCGCTCGCGCCGCCGCACCGACGCCCGGCCCCACCTGCGGGCCGCCCTGGAGGCCTTCGACCTGGTCGGTGCCCGGCCGTGGGCCGACCGGGCCCGCACCGAACTCACCGCCACCGGGGTCGGTGCCCCCGCCGCACCGGCCGCCGGGCCGCTCGCCGCGCTCACCCCGCAGGAGCTGCAGATCGTCCGGCTCGCCGCCCAGGGGCTGAGCAACCGCGACATCGCCGCCCAGCTCTTCCTCAGCCCCCGCACGGTCGGCCACCACCTCTACAAGGCCTATCCCAAGCTGGGCGTCACCTCCCGTCAGGACCTCGCCGACCTGGTCTGACACGGCCGGCGGGGCCTCGGACACCCTTCACCGCCCGGTGCCTCGCGCCCTTGCGCCGACGCGCGCGGGGTGGCGGCCTGGCGCGCCGCGAGGGGCCTTTCGGGTTATCAATGAATCCGGATGAAACCGGACAAAAGGATCAGTGCCATGCCCGTCTCCAACCTCATCGTCGGTCCGCCGCCCCCTCTGACCGTCACCGCCGACGGCTCCGCCCTGATCGCCGAGATCGAGGACTACCTCGCCTCACTGCCACCGTCCGCCCGCATCCCCGTCCCGTACGTCTGTCCGCTGGGCCGGGTGGTCCAGCCGTGGAACGCCGACCAGCCGCTGCCCCGCCGCACCGTGCTCGACCGGCTCGCCCACCGCCCGCCACGGCCCGTCCCGGTCTCCGTCGCCGGGCACCTCCAGCTGACCTCGCGCTACCTCACCGCCTTCGGCTGGCTGCAGGGCGCGCTGTGGGACTCGCACGGCCGGGTCTGCCTGCTCGGCGCCCAGACCGCCGTCCTCGCCCACGGCTACGGCAACCCGCAGACCGTCCGCCGGGCCCGCACCCAGGTCATGGAGGTACTGCACGCCCGGGGCATCGCCGTCAGCTCGCCGGACATCTTCAACGACGCCCCCACCACCCACGAGGCGGACATCCACCGCGTCCTGGCCTCGGCCGCCGCCCGCGCCCACACCCTGGGCATCTGACCGGCACCGCCCGGGCCCGGACGGAGCCTCAGGTCTTCCGTCGACTGAGCCGGCGTCACACAACGACAGAGGCCCTGCCGGATCTCTCCGGCAGGGCCTCTGCACTGGGTCGGGGTGGCGGGATTTGAACCCACGGCCTCTTCGTCCCGAACGAAGCGCGCTACCAAGCTGCGCTACACCCCGGTCCTGCTCTGTTGCCTTCCGTCTCCGGCGCAACGAGTAGAACTCTACAGGAGGTGCGCCGAGAGACGAAATCCGATTCCGCTGGGGGCGTCGGTGCAGGTCAGATGCCGGGGGTGAGGGTCAGCAGGGTCGCCTCCGGAGGGCAGGCGAAGCGGACGGGGGTGTAGCGGTTCGTTCCGCACCCGGCCGAGACGTGGAGGTACGAGCGGTGGCCGCCGGCCTTGTGGGTGGAGAGGCCCTTCACCCGGTCGGTGTCGATGTCGCAGTTGGTGACCAGGGCGCCGTAGAACGGGATGCAGAGCTGCCCGCCGTGGGTGTGCCCGGCGAGGATCAGCGGGTAGCGGTCGGCGGTGAAGGCGTCCAGCACCCGCAGGTACGGGGCGTGCACGACGGCCAGCGACAGGTCGGCGTCCGCGGACGGGCCGCCGGCCACCTTGGCGTACTTGTCGTGCCGGATGTGCGGGTCGTCCAGGCCGGTGAACTCGACGTCCAGCCCCGCGATCGTGAGTCGGCCGCGGGCGTTGTTGAGGTTCAGCCAGCCGGCCTCGTCGAAGCCGTCGCGCAGCTTCTGCCACGGGTTGTGGACGGCGCCCTTGATGCCGCGGCGGCTGCTGCCGTCAGGGTTGTTGAGGCCGTGCACGCCGGTCCGCAGCGCGGTGAGGTAGCGGGTGGGGCTCTTGCGGGCGGGCCCGTAGTAGTCGTTCGAGCCGAAGACGTAGACGCCGGGGAAGTCCATCAGCGGGCCGAGCGCGTCCAGGGTGGCGGGGACGCCGAGCGGGTCGGAGAGGTTGTCCCCGGTGTTCACCACCAGGTCGGGGCGGAGCCCGGCGAGGCTCTGCAACCAGCGCTGTTTCTTGTTCTGCCCGGTCACCATGTGGATGTCGGAGACCTGCAGGATCCGGATCGGCCGCGCGCCGCGCGGCAGGATCGGGACCTCGACGCGGCGCAGCCGGAAGGCGCGGACCTCGTAGCCTGCGGAGTACGCGAGGCAGGCGGCGCCGGCGGCGGCGACACCGAGCGGGACTGAGTACAGCGGTCGCATCGGTCCATGCTCTCAGACGTGGGTTCGGGCCGTGACCGGGCAGGTCACCCCGGACGCTTCCGGACCGGCCGCGCGGAGTCGCTCCGGCGGGCCGGCCCGGGGGCGTGGCCGCGGGTCAGGCGGTGCGGCGGCGCCGGGTCGCGCGGAGGATCCCGGCGCCCAGGGCGAGCAGGGCGGCGCCGGCGGCCGCCGTCCCGGCAGTGCCCTTCGGGCCGGTGGCGGCCAGTTCGCCGGTGCCGCTGGTCCCCGAGGTCCCGCCCGTGGTGCCGTCACCGATCGGCGTGGCCGTCCCGGTGGGGGCGGGGGTGGCGGTGGCCGGGGCGGTCGCCACGGTGATCCGGGCCTGGTCGGCGCCGATCGTGGTCGCGAACGGCTCGTCCTTCCACTGGTTGACGAGGATCGCGGTGCGGACGCTCACCGTTCCCGCCGGGGTGGCGGCCGGGAAGGAGAGTCGTACCCGCACGGTGACGGTGGCTCCGGCCGGCACGGAGGCGTCCGGCCCGAGGAGGTAGTACGCCTTCGGGGCGTCCGGGTCGTGGTCGACCACGGCCGTCGCCTCCGTCCAGCGGCCGTCGGCGCCGCGGATCTCCACCTTGGCGCTCCGCGTGGTGCGCAGGACGTGGGCCAGGTTGAGGTAGTCGGACGGGGTGTCGTTCCGCAGGCGGGCGTCGAACTCCACCGGGGCACCGCCGGCCACCGCGGTCGCGGGCACGTCGAGGAGCTTGCCGGTGGGGCTGACGACCGCGACGGTCGAGGTGTTCTCGGCGAGGGGCGCGCCACCGTCGGGGGAGGCGGTCAGGGCCGAGCGGAGGCGGATGGACTCGATGCCGCCGTTGGTGGCGCCGTGGTGCGGGGTGCCCATCGGGGCGCCGATCCGCAGCCGGACGGTCCGCGTGCCACCCGCCGGTACGGTCACACCGCCCGGCAGGGTGCCCCGGAACACGCCGCCCGCGAAGGTCAGCGGAAGCGGCTTCCAGGCACCGCCGGCTGCCTCCTGGTAGCTCATGCCGAGACCGTCGGAGGGCGAGCCCGTGCCGACCTCGGCGGTGAAGCCCAGCGTCAGCTTCTCCTCGTCCGTCCCGGGGTTGGTGACGGTCTCGGTGAACGGGACCTCCTGCCCGGCGAAGCCGACCGCAGCGGGTGCCTGCACCGTCAGTCCGGCCACCGGCGCGGCCGTGCGGGCGCTGGCACCGGCCGTCGGGGTGGTGCCCGTCGCGGTGCCCGGGGCGGCGGTCTCCGCGAAGGCGGGAGCGGCGCCCAGCGTGAGGCCCGACACCGCCAGGGCGGCGATCAGGGCGGTGCGGCGGCGGTACTGGGCGGCGGTGGTGCGCATCGGAAGGTCCCCCTGGAGTCCGGCGGGCCTCGCTCGGCCCGCTCACATCCGGATAGACGTGCGTCCCGCGCGCAGGTTGCAGGTGGCCCCGGAGAATTTCCGCCGGATCCCCGCGGTCGGCCGGGCCCGCTCAAATTGGTGCGCGGAAAGTGCCCCGGGCTGCGAAGATTTGGGCCATGACGACGCTCAAGCAGCAGCTGCAGGAGGACCTCACGGCTGCGATCAAGGCCAGGGACGAGCTCCGCTCGTCCACCCTCCGGCTGACGCTGGCCGCGGTCACCTCGGAGGAGGTGGCGGGCAAGACCAAGCGGGAGCTCTCCGACTCCGAGGTGCTGAAGGTGATCGCCCGTGAGGCGAAGAAGCGCCGCGAGGCCGCGGAGGCGTTCGACAACGCCGGGCGCGCCGAGTCGGCCGCCCAGGAGCGGGCGGAGGGCGAGGTCCTCGCCGGGTACCTGCCGCAGCAGCTCTCGGACGAGGAACTGGCCGCGATCGTCGCCGAGGCGGTGGCCGAGAGCGGTGCCTCCGGCCCGCAGGCGATGGGCGCCGTGATGAAGCTGGTGCGCCCGAAGGTGGGCGACCGGGCGGAGGGCGGCCGGGTGGCCGCCGCGGTGAAGGCCGCGCTGGCGGGCTGACCGCACGCCGCCCGGGGCCGGCCCGGGACGGAACGCCGGAGGGCGGCCACCCCGTGTCGGGGTGGCCGCCCTCCGCCGTGTGCGGGCCGGTCAGCGGTGGGGCCGGCCGGTGTTGCCGCCGAAGGTGCCGGGCGGCAGGGTGAAGCCGCCGTTGATCAGGCCGGTGCCGTTGCCGTTCCCGTTGCCGCCGTTGGCGTTGCCGGTGGGCGGCGGCTCCGGGCTCTCGGTGGGCGTCGGGTTGGCCTCGGGGACGGCCACGGTCTGGAACGTGCTGCGCTTGGTGCCGACCAGCACGTCGTTCATGGCCTTCTGCCAGATCGGGCCGGGGCCGTCGGCGCCGTACACGGAGGAGTAGTACCGGCCGCCGATGCGGATGTCGCGCATGGAGACGTTGCCGGTGGGGCCGCCGAGCCAGACCGAGGTGGCCAGGTCCGGGGTGTAGCCGGTGAACCAGGCGGCGTAGCGCTTGTCGGTGGTACCGGTCTTGCCGGCGATCTGGCGGCCGTCCGAGATGTTGATCCCGGAGGCGGTGCCCTTCTCGGTCACGCCGAGCAGCAGGGTGTTGATGCCGTCGGCGGTGGTCTCGGCCATCGCCTGGGTGCAGTCGGCCTTCGGCACCAGGAGCTTCTTGTTGTCGGCGTTGACCACCGAGGTGATCGCGATCGGCTTGCAGTACTTGCCGCGGGAGGCGAAGGCGGCGTAGGCGCTGGCCATGGTGAGCGGGCTGACCTCCTGGGTGCCGAGCACCATGGAGGGGACCTGCTTGATCGGGCTGCCGTTGGCGAGCTTGCCGATGCCGAGCTTGGTGGCCATCTGCTTCATCGCGCAGAGGCCGACCTCCTCCTCCATCTGCACGAAGTAGGTGTTGACCGACTTCGCCATGGCGTCCCTCAGGGCGTACGGACCCTGCTCGCCGGAGCTCTCGTTCTCGACCGGGACGCCCTTCTCGTTCCAGGTGCCGTCGCAGGTGGTCATCCGCGGGTAGGTCATCTGGTACGGGGAGGGGTACTGCTGGTCTATCGGGACCCCGCTCTCCAGGGCGGCCGCGGCGAGGATCGGCTTGAAGGTCGAGCCCGGGGCGAAGCCGTTGCCGCCGCCCATGGCGGCGTCGACGTTGAGGTTGAGGACGGTCTGGTTCTGCTTGGAGTCCAGGCCGTACGGGCGGGTCTGGGCCATCGCGAGGATCTCGCCGGTGCCGGGCTTGACCATGGTCATCGCGGCGGAGACCGAGTCGGTCACCTTGACCCTGCTGGTGACCGCGTTGTGCGCGGCCTCCTGCTTGTCCGGGTCGATGGTCGTGTAGATCTTGAGGCCGCCCTGGCTCCAGAGCTTCTGGCGCTCGGCGGCCGTCTTGCCGAAGACCGGGTCCTGCTTGACCACGTGGCGGACGTAGTCGCAGAAGAAGCCCATCCCCGCCTGGGCGGTGATGCAGCCGTTCAGGGGCTCCTTGTACGCGATGCCGAGCGGCGCGGCCAGGGCCTCCTTGGCCTGCTCCGGGGTGATGTGCTTGTACTCCAGCATCTTGTTGATCACGGTGTCCCGGCGGGCCTGCGCGGCCTTGGGGTGCAGGATCGGGTCGTACGCCGAGGGGTTCTGCACCAGGCCGGCCAGCATGGCGGCCTCGGGGATCGTGAGGTCCTTGGCGCTCTTGCTGAAGTAGCGGCTGGAGGCGGCCTCGATGCCGTACGCCTGGTGCCCGTAGAAGGTGATGTTGAGGTAGTTGGTGAGGATCTGGTCCTTGGTCAGGTCCTCTTCCAGCTTGATGGCGATCTTCAGTTCCTTGACCTTGCGGCCCAGGCTCTTGCGGGTGGCGTCCAGGAAGGCGTCCTGGTTGTCGCCGGCCTGCTCGACGAAGACGTTCTTCACGTACTGCTGGGTCAGCGTGGAGGCGCCCTGGGTCGCGGACCCGGCCTCGGCGTTCTTGGTGACGGCGCGCAGCACGCCCTTGAGGTCGACGGCGCCGTGCTCGTAGAACCGGTTGTCCTCGATGTCCACCTGGGCCTGGCGCATGATCGGCGCCATCTGCTCCTTGGTGAGGATGGTGCGGTCGCGGTCGTAGACCTTGGCGATCACGCCGCCCTTGGAGTCGTAGATCGTCGACGCCTGGGAGAGCGCGGGGGTGGTGAAGTCGCTCGGGATGTCGTCGAAGCTGTCGGCGGTGTCCTTGGCGGTCAGGCCGAGCGCGCCCACGGCGGGCAGGGCCATGCCGGCCACCAGGATCCCGGCCAGCACGCTGGTGCCGAGGAGCTTGATGCCGAGGCCTGCCTTGTCGAGTGCGGATCCCGCGGGTCGCTGCGTCGCCATGGGGAGAACACTACGTCGCCGATTCCCGTACAGGGGGGCAGGTGTTCGCCTACGCTTGTCACAGAACTGCGACAGCTTCTCTCTGTTCATCATCACCACTCTTGTGAGTGATGAGGTTTGTCCGGTTTGGGGCGCTTTGTTGTTGCCTGTCCGGGTGTGACGAGCGGTGCCTGATTGCGCAGTGTGACGAAAGTGGCATAACCGGTCCTGGCAAGCCCCGCGACCTGCGATCACTCCAACGAGTGAGCTTCCGGGCACCCATAGTCCGATCGGGCCATCTGAGATTGGGCCCGAAGGGGCTGTTGCTCGCTGCCGTTCTTCCGTAACGTCCTCAACTGGCAGCGGTGAATATGCCGTTGCCGCCGTGGGGGAGCCCCGATTCGGGAGAGGACGGCGCCGAAATGGGCTGGGTGGACGACTGGAGTGCGCAGGCGGCCTGCCGCACGAGTGATCCGGACGAGCTGTTCGTGCAGGGGGCGGCACAGAATCGCGCCAAGGCCGTGTGCAGCGGCTGTCCGGTGCGCACCGAGTGCCTCGCCGACGCACTGGACAACCGGGTGGAGTTCGGCGTCTGGGGAGGGATGACCGAGCGCGAGCGCAGGGCACTGCTCCGCCGCAGGCCCACGGTGGTCTCGTGGCGCCGGCTGTTGGAGACGGCCCGCACCGAGTACGAGGCCTCGCTGGCCACCGGTGTGGTGCTGACGGACTACGCGCAGGCGGGCTGACGGGGCGGCGGGCCGACGGTCCGCCGCCGGCGGCACACCACCACACCTGGCGGGCGCTCAGCTCACCGCGCCCGCGGGGTCGGTGGCTCCCAGGCGGTCCCCGATGACTCGCAGCCCGTCCAGGTCGTGAACATCGCCGGCCAGCGCAGCCACCTCGACGATCGGTACGTCCGGGTAGACCGACACGAACCTGTCCCGGGTGCGCCGCTCCCGCGCCATGATCTGCACCCGCTCGGCGTGCAGCCGTAGCAGCCCGGCCGCCAGCGTCTCCGCGGCCACCGTCGACGTCTGCGAACCGTTCTCCTCCAGCGCCTCCGCCGCCGCCAGCGCCCGCTCCGCGGTCAGCTGCGGCGCCCCCGTGCCGTGCACCCGGTTGAGCACCAGCCCGGCCAGCGGCATCTCGTCCGCGGCCAGCCGGTCCACGAAGTACGCCGCCTCCCGCAGCGCGTCCCGCTCCGGCGCGGCCACCACCAGGAACGCCGTCCCCGGCGCCTTGAGCAACTGGTACGTACGGTCGGCGCGCTCCCGGAAACCGCCGAACATCGAGTCCATCGCCGAGACGAAGGTCTGGATGTCGGTCAGCAGCTGGGCGCCGAAGATCTTGCCGAGCGTGCCGGTGAGCAGGCCCACCCCCACGTTCAGGAACTTCATCGCGCTGCGCCCGCCGACCTTGGCCGGCGCCGTCAGCAGCCGGATCAGCTTCCCGTCCAGGAAGGAGCCCAGCCGGCTCGGCGCGTCCAGGAAGTCCAGCGCGGACCGGGACGGCGGGGTGTCGACCACGATCAGGTCCCAGCGGTCCTCGGCCCGCAGCTGGCCGAGCTTCTCCATCGCCATGTACTCCTGCGTGCCCGCGAAACCGGCCGACAGGGACTGGTAGAACGGGTTCGTCAGGATCGCCTTCGCCCGCTCCGGCTCGGCGTGGGCCAGCACGACCTCGTCGAAGGTCCGCTTCATGTCGAGCATCATGGCCTGCAGCTCACCGGGCCCCTGGGCGCCCTTGACCACCCGCGGGGTGTTGTCCAGCTCGGTCAGGCCCATCGACTGCGCCAGCCGGCGGGCCGGGTCGATCGTCAGCACCACGACCTTCCGCCCGCGCTCCGCGGCACGCAGCCCGATCGCCGCCGCGGTCGTCGTCTTGCCGACACCGCCGGAGCCGCAGCACACCACGATCCGGGTCTCCGGGTCGTCGATCAGCGCGTCCACGTCCAGCGCGGACGTCGTGCGGTCGCCGCTCGTGCCCGCCGTCATGCCGCCCCCTGCCGCTTCAGCTCGCCCGCCAGCCGGTACAGCCCGCCCAGGTCCACGCCCTCGCCCAGCAGCGGCAGTTCGTAGGTCGGCAGCTTCGCCTGCTGCAGGTCCGCGCGCTGCGCACGCTCCAGCTCGACCCGCTCGGCGTGCTCCCTGGCCTGCTCCAGCAGCGGGCCGAGCAGCGGCTCCACCGCCGCCCGCACGGTCTCCGGCTTGCGCGAGCGGCCGCCCAGCCCGGCCTCGCCGAGTGCCAGGGCGACCTCCTCCCGGTGGTCGCCGTCGACCGCGGCCACCGCGGCCGCGTCCAGCACCGGGGGCCGGACCATGTTGACCATCACCCCGCCCACCGGCAGCTGCGCGGCCCGCAGGTCGGCGATGCCGTCCACGGTCTCCTGCACCGGCATCTCCTCCAGCAGCGTCACGAAGTGCACCGCCGTCTCCGGGGACTTCAGCACCCGCATCACGGCCTGCGCCTGACCGTGGATCGGACCGAACCTGGCCAGCCCGGCCACCTCCTCGTTGACGTTGAGGAAGCGGGTGAGGCGTCCGGTGGGCGGCGCGTCCATCACGATCGCGTCGTACGCCCGGCGGCCGTCCGGGCCCTTGCGCCGGGCCGCCTCGCAGGCCTTGCCGGTCAGCAGGACGTCCCGCACGCCCGGTGCGACGGTGGTCGCGAAGTCGACGAAGCCGACCTTCTGCAGGGCCTTCCCGGCCCGGCCCAGCTTGTAGAACATGTCCAGGTACTCGAGCAGCGCCAGCTCGGTGTCGATCGCCAGCGCGTACACCTCGCCCTGCCCGCCGCCGGGCAGGCCCAGCCGGGCCTGCGAGACGGTGGCGACCTTGCGCTCCTCGTACGGCAGCGCCGCCATCCCGAACAGCTCGGCGATGCCCTGGCGGCCCTCGACCTCGATCAGCAGCGTCCGGCCGCCCTCGGCCGCCAGCGCCAGCGCCAGCGCCGCCGCGACGGTGGTCTTCCCGGTGCCGCCCTTGCCGCTGACGACGTGCAGCCGGACCCCCTCCCAGTCGGGGTCGGCCTGCGCCGATGGGCCGGGGGTGCTCGCCACGCTCCGTCTCCGTCCTGCGTCGACCGGGCACCGTCGCGGGTGCCCCCTTCCTGGCGAGAGTAACCAGCCGCGGCCGCCGATGGCGGGACCATCCGGGTGCCCGGCCGGAATCATGCCCCCTTTGTGTCCCACCTCACACCGCGGCCCCCCGGAGGCAACCGGCCCGGGGCCCGGCCGCGGGCCCCGTGGCGTCGCCGGGCCGGACGGCGGGACGGTCTAGAGTCACCCCCATGACCAAGTGGGAATACGTCACCGTGCCGCTTCTCGTGCACGCCACCAAGCAGATCCTGGACACCTGGGGCGAGGACGGCTGGGAGCTCGTCCAGGTCGTTCCCGGCCCGAACAACCCCGAGCAGCTCGTGGCCTACCTCAAGCGGGAGAAGAGCTGATGAGCAAGGTTGAGGAGAAGCTGGCCGAGCTCGGCCTGACCCTCCCCGACGTGGCGCCGCCGGTCGCCGCCTACGTGCCGGCCGTCCGCTCCGGCGACTACGTGTTCACCTCCGGCCAGCTGCCCATGGTGGCCGGCAAGCTGCAGCACACCGGCAAGGTCGGCGCCGAGATCACGCCCGAGCGCGCCAAGGCGCTGGCACAGATCTGCGCGCTGAACGCGCTCGCCGCGGTCAAGTCCGTGATCGGCGACCTCGACCGCGTCGAGCAGGTCGTCAAGGTGGTCGGCTTCGTCGCCTCCGCCGCCGACTTCACCGGCCAGCCCGCCGTAATCAACGGCGCCAGCGAGCTGCTCGGCGAGGTGCTCGGCGCGGCCGGCGTGCACGCCCGCAGCGCGGTCGGCGTCGCCGTCCTGCCGCTGGACGCCCCGGTCGAGGTCGAGATCCAGGTCCGGGTCCGAGCCGAGGCCTGAGCCCGCGAGGAGCGCCGGGTGGGGGTGGGCTCTGTCCAACCCCACCCCCGCCCGCTTAGCATCCGGGGCATGGATGATCGTGCACCGTCGCCCCCCATGCCGCCGGGCTGGCCCGCCCGCATCCGGGCGGTCGCGGCCGGCGAGCTGACCCCGGCCGAGCCCCGGCGCGCGGCCACCGTCGTGCTGCTGCGCGACACCGCCGACGGGCCCGAGGCCTACCTGCTGCGCCGCCGCACCTCGATGGCGTTCGCCGCCGGCATGTACGCCTACCCCGGCGGCGGCGTCGACCCCCGGGACGCCGACGCCGAGATCGCCTGGGCCGGCCCCTCGCCCGAGGAGTGGGGCGAGCGCCTCGGCCTGGACGCCCGCACCGCCCAGGCCGTGGTCTGCGCGGCCGTCCGGGAGACCTTCGAGGAGGCCGGCGTGCTGCTCGCCGGCCCCGACGCCGACGCCACCGCCGAGGCCCGCGACTGGTCCGCCGAGCGGGCCGCGCTGGAGGCCCGCGAACTCTCCTTCGCCGAGTTCCTGTACAAGCACGGCCTGGTGCTGCGCAGCGATCTGCTCGGCGGCTGGGCCCGCTGGATCACCCCGGAGTTCGAGGAGCGCCGCTTCGACACCTGGTTCTTCGTGGCGGCGATGCCCGCCGGCCAGTTGGCGGCCGACCAGGTCGGCGAGGCCGACCGGGTCGCCTGGCTGGCGCCCGCCGAGGCCGTCGCCGGGTATGCCGAGGGCCGCTACGGCATGCTGCCCCCGACCGTGACCGTGCTGCGCGAGCTGCTGCCGGTGCGGACCGCCGCCGAGGCCCTGGAGGCCGCCGGGCGGCGCACCGTCGCACCGGTGCTCGGCCGCGCCGAGGTCGCCGGCGACCGAATGACCATCCGCTGGCCCGGGTATGACGAGCTGACCATCGACGGAGACTTCCCGGCGTGATCCCCACGCCGGGCGCACCGACAGACACACGGAAGGACACTGGCCGATGACCCACAACGACGTGGCTCGCCGGACGGCACACGACCTGCCCGCCCGCAGCATCCACCCGAGGACCGTCGCCTGCGACGGCGAGGCCGAGGATCGCCCGGCCCCGCGAAGGCTGACCCGCGCGCTGCCGGTGCGCGAACTGGTGCGCGGCGAGGGCGGCCGGTGAGCGGTCTCCTTCCGGGCGACCCCGCCGCCACCGTCGGCGGCGGGGCCACCCCGCGGGCGCTCTGCGTGCTGGCGCCCAACCCCTCCCCGATGACCCTGGACGGCACCAACACCTGGCTGCTGTCCGAACCCGGCTCGGACCTCGCCGTCGTCGTCGACCCGGGCCCGCTCGACGAGGGCCACCTGCGCCGTGTGATCGACGCCGCCGAGGAGCAGGGCAAGCGGATCGCCCTCACCCTGCTCACCCACGGCCACCACGACCACGCCGAGAGCGCGGCCCGCTTCGCCGAACTCACCGGCACCCATGTGCGCGCGCTGGACCCGGCCCTGCGCCTCGGCGACGAGGGCCTGCGGCACGGCGAGGTGCTGGAGGTCGGCGGGCTGGAGATCCGCGTCGTCGGCACCCCCGGGCACACCGCGGACTCGCTGACCTTCCACCTGCCCGCGGACGGCGCGATCCTCACCGGCGACACCGTGCTCGGCCGCGGCACCACGATGGTCGCCCACCCGGACGGCCGGCTCGGCGACTACCTCGACTCACTGCGCCACCTGCACACCATGGCGGCCGAGCACGGCGTACGGACGGTGCTGCCCGGGCACGGCCCCGTCCTGGCGGACGCGCTCGGCGCCGTCGACTACTACCTGGCCCACCGGGCGGCCCGGCTCGCCCAGGTGGAGACGGCGGTGGAGGCGGGCTGCCGCACCGCCGCCGAGGTGGTCGCCCGGGTGTACGCGGACGTGGACAAGGCCCTGTGGCCGGCCGCCGAACTGTCGGTCCGGGCCCAGATCGGCTACCTGGAGGACCACGGGCTCATCTAGCCCCCCCCCCGGAACGCGCCGCCCGGGAACGCCCGGGAACGGCGAAGGGCGGCCCCGGGTGGGGCCGCACCTGTGCGGGCCGTGCGGGCCGTGCCGGG
>NZ_JBFBJZ010000018.1:76183-141488 GCF_040686255.1 Kitasatospora sp. NPDC085879
TACCCCCCCCCCGGAACGCGCCGCCCGGGAACGCCCGGGAACGGCGAAGGGCGGCCCCGGGTGGGGCCGCACCTGTGCGGGCCGTGCGGGCCGTGCCGGGCCGGGCGTCAGCGCGAGCGGCGGGAGAGGCGCTCGACGTCCATCAGGACGACCGCGCGGGCCTCCAGCTTCAGCCAGCCGCGGCCGGCGAAGTCGGCCAGCGCCTTGTTGACGGTCTCGCGGGAGGCGCCGACCAGCTGGGCCAGCTCCTCCTGGGTGAGGTCGTGGGAGACGTGGATGCCCTCCTCCGACTGCACGCCGAAGCGGCGGGAGAGGTCGAGCAGCGCCTTGGCGACACGGCCGGGCACGTCCGAGAAGACCAGGTCGGACATGACGTCGTTGGTGCGGCGCAGCCGGCGGGCGATGGCGCGCAGCAGCGCGATCGACACCTCGGGGCGGGCGTGCAGCAGCGGCAGCAGGTCACCGTGACCGAGGCCGAGCAGCTTGACCTCGGTCAGCGCGGTGGCGGTGGCGGTGCGCGGACCCGGGTCGAAGAGCGACAGCTCGCCGATCATCTCGCTGGGGCCGAGCACGGCGAGCATGTTCTCGCGGCCGTCCGGCGAGGCGCGGTGCAGCTTCACCTTGCCCTCGACCACGACGTACAGCCGGTCGCCCGGGTCGCCCTCGTGGAACAGCGACTCGCCGCGGGCGAGGGTCACCTCGGTCATGGAAGCGCGCAGCTCAGCGGCCTGGTCGTCGTCGAGGGCCGCGAACAGCGCGGCGCGGCGAAGAACGTCGTCCACGTGCTTCCTCCTGCATCGTCCGGTGGTGTTTCTCACCACCAAGGATGGCGCATGTCGCTCCGATCATATGAGGAGGGGTCTGCCGTCGAGCGTCCTACGCGGCCATTCGCACCCGCCCGTACCAGCGCTGCGGCCCCGTTCGGGGCGTCAGCCGCCCGTCCGGGCGGGGAGCAGGGCGATTTCGGCGGGCTCCAGGACGGTGCCGGCGGCAGCCGCGGAGTCACGGATCGTGGCGGGCCGGCTCGCGCCGGGGATCGGGACGGCCACCGGGGAGAGGGCGAGCAGCCAGGCCAGGCAGATCCGCTGCGGCGAGACGCCGCGGGCGGCGGCGACCCGGTGGAAGGGCGTGTCCGCCGGGCCGAGCGCCGACGGGCCGTCCAGGGAGCTGCGGGAGATACCGCCGAGCGGGCTCCACGGCAGGAAGGCGAGGCCGAGCTCCTCGCAGAGCCGTAGCTCCGGCTCACCGGTGCGGTCGGTGGGGGAGTAGCGGTTCTGCACCGAGACCAGGCCGGCGCCCAGGATCGCACGGGCCTCCCGGATCTGCGCGGAGTCGGCGTTGGAGATCCCGGCGGCGCGGATCTTCCCGGCTTCCAGCAGGTCCCGCAGGGCGCCGACCGAGTCGGCCCACGGCACCCGCGGGTCCGGCTTGTGCAGCTGGTACAGGCCGATCGCCTCGGTGCCGAGGCGCCGCAGCGACTCCTCGCAGGCCCGGCGCAGGTGCTCGGGGCGGCCGTCGACCGTCCACGAGCCGTCGCCGGGCCGTCCGCGGCCGCCCTTGGTGGCCACCAGCACCCCCGAGCGGTCGCCGCGGCGGGCCAGCGCGCGGGCGATCAGCAGTTCGTTGTGGCCGCGCTCGCCGGCGTGCCAGTGGTAGGAGTCGGCGGTGTCGATCAGGGTGACGCCCGCGTCCAGGGCGGCGTGGACGGTGGCGATCGCCGCCTCCTCGTCCGGGCGGCCCTCGACGGAGAGCGGCATCGCGCCGAGGCCGATCGCGGAGACGGCGGTGCCGCCGATGGTGCGCCGGCGCATGTCAGCGCTCCCTTCCGGCTGTGACGGCTGCGGCGGCCGCGGCGGCCTCGACGGCCTCGTCGATCGCACCGGGCAGCCAGTCGGCCGTCCGGGCGAGCGGGAAGCCGAGGGCGAGGGCCCGGCCGTTGTCCATGGCGTACGAGCGGTCGAAGGAGAACGGCGAGGCGTCGGCGCCGTCCGCGGCGCGGTAGCGGGCCGTGGTGCCGATCCGTTCGGCGACCAGGTCGGAGATTTCGACGGCGGTGAGTGCGCCGTGCGAGCAGGCGTTGAGCGGGCCGACGGCGTCGGACCCGGCCGCCCGGGCGAGGACGGCGGCGATCTCGCGGTGGTGCACGAAGGAGGTCGGCCGGGCGTCCGGGTGGACCGCGACCGGGTGGCCGGCCGCGACCAGGTCCACGTAGTGCGCCAGCCGGCCGGTGAAGTCCCGGGCGCCGCCGCCGAGCACGTGGGCGCTGCGGACGCTCGCCCAGGAGAACGGCGCGGACCGTGCCAGCACCGCCTCCGCCTGCCGCTTGCCCTCCGCGTAGCCGGTCGCCGCGTCGAAGTGCCGGGCCAGCGCCCGCGGATCGTGCCAGGGCAGCGTGAGGTCGACGGCCCAGCCGGCCGGGTCGACCAGCCCCTCGGCGACGGGCGCGTCCGAGGCCGGGACGAGCGGGGAGGTCGCCGGGTCGTAGACCTCCATGGTCGAGGTCATCACGTAACGCGGGGTGCGGTCGGCGAAGACCCGGCAGGCCACGGCGGCCTGCGCCGGGGTGTAGAGCACCTGGTCGACCACCGCGTCGAAGGTCCGCCCGCCGAGCGCGGCGGTCAGCGCGGCCTCGTCGGAGCGGTCCGCGCGGATGTGCTCGACGCCCGGGGGAGGCGCGGCGGAGCCGCGGTTGACCAGGGTGACCGCGACGCCCGACCGCTGGAGCAGGGAGACCAGGTGCAGACCGAAGTACCGGCTTCCGCCGATGATGCAGACGCTTCTCATGGCTCCACCCTGCTGGCGTACCGTCAGCAGCGGAACTGGCGACCTGCTGAACCGGTCGTAAGCCGAACTGTCGACGAGGGGAGACCGCGGTGATCGACGTCCAACGGCTCAGAGTGCTGCAGGCGGTCGCCGAGCACGGCAGCTTCAACCGGGCGGCGGCCGCGCTGCTGATCACCCCGTCCGCCGTCTCCCAGCAGGTCGCCGCCCTCGAACGGGGCCTCGGCACGCTGGTCGTCGAGCGCTCCACGCGCGGCGTCACGCTGACCGAAGCCGGCCGGCTCATGGTCGAGGCGGCCGCCGCGATCGGCGCCGAACTGCGGCACGCCCGGGAGCAGATCGACCGGCTCGCCGCGCCGCGGCCGCGGCTGACCGTGGCCACCTTCACCACCGGGGGCCGCCACCTGCTGCCGGCCGCCCTGGCCCGGTTCGCCGCCGCGTACCCGGAGGCCGAACTGCACGTGCTGGAACGGGAACCGGAGGACAGCCTGCCGATGGTCCGGCAGGGCGTCGCGGACCTCGCGATCGCCTACCACTTCGACGGGCCGCTGCCCGTGCAGCCCGGCGACCGCTCCGGCCTCGACTGGACGCCGCTGATGGACGACCCGCTCTCCGTGGTGCTCCCGGACACCCACCCGCTGGCCGGCCGCGAGGAACTGGACCTCGCCGAACTCGCCGACGACCGCTGGGTGGTGGGCTGCTCGAAGACCGAAGCCTTTCTGCACCGGCACGCGGAGCTCGCCGGCTTCGACCTGCGGGTCGCCGGCAGTACCACCGACTACTTCTTCGCCCGGTCGCTGGTCGCCGCCGGGGTCGGCGTCTCCCTGGTGCCCTCCGTGGCGCTGGAGCCGGCCTTCCCGGGCACCCGGACGGTGCCGGTGCGGCCGCCGCGGCCCGTCCGGCACTTCGGCATCGCCGTCGCCCGGCGGCGCCGCCCGCAGCCGTACGCCGAGGCGCTGGCCCGGCTGCTGCAGGCGCAGACGGGCACCGGCTGAGGGCGGTCAGCGGTGCAGGACGGCGCTGGCGTTGCGGAAGTCGACACGGGCGCCGCGGCGACGCGTCCGGGCGCTGTCGGCGTGGGCGCGGCGGCCGGCGGTGGCCATCGCGTCCTGCGCGGTGAGGGCGCGGACGGCGAAGCTCTGGGTGCCGGTGCGGCCGTCGTGGTGGGTGGTGGGCACGGTGACCAGCCACAGCGGGTGGTGGTACGCGGGGCGGCCGGCCCGCGGGGCGGTGGCGGCGGTGGTGGCGGCGGGGCGCGGACGCGCCCCGGCCGGTGGGAGGCCGATGGTCATGGGGGGCTGGCCCTCCTCGGACGGCACAGGCGGTCGCGTGGGGGCGCGACCGTCAGCGGGTGGGGCGGCTGACCTGCGGGGATGGCACAGGAGGAGGGGCCGCGCGGGGTGGTGGCGGCGTAGTCCCGACCATGCGCCCGGCCGGTCGGGGAGTCAAGTGTTACTCGGCAGTATGAATGTAACTTTCTGCAAGACCTTGCTGTCGCGTGCCGCGGCGGCCTGCGCCCGCGCCGGAAAGGCGCCGCCGGCCGGGTCGACCGTTTTCGGAAACGGCCGAACGGTCAGGCCCCGGGGGGCGGGGCGGTGCTCTTGCGGACCACCAGGCTGGTGGCGAGCTCCAGGCGGGCGGCGCTGCCGCCCTCGGCGCGCATCCGGATCAGCATCTGCGCCGCCTCCTCGGCCATCTGGCGCAGCGGCTGGTGCACGGTGGTGAGCGCCGGGCTGGTCCACTGGGCGATCGGGACGTCGTCGTAGCCGACCACCGAGAGGTCGTCCGGGACCTTCAGCCCGTGCACCCGGGCGGCCTCCAGCACGCCGAGCGCCTGCAGGTCGCTGCCGGCGAAGATCGCGGTCGGCCGGTCGGGTCGGGCCAGCAGCTCCGTCGCGCGGCGGCGGCCGCCCTCGACGTGGAAGTCGCCGAAGGAGACGTACCCGGCGGGGATCTCCAGCCCGGCCATGCCCATCGCGGAGCGGAAGCCGTCCAGCCGGGCCAGGGAGCAGAGCATGTCCTCGGGTCCGGTGATGATGGCGATCCGGCGGTGCCCGCACTCGATGAGGTGGCGGGTCGCGGCGAGGCCGCCGGCCCAGTTCGCCGAGCCCACCGACGGGACGTCCGGCTCGGGGTCGCCGGCCGGGTCGATGATGACGAACGGGATGGCGCGGGACCGGAGTTGCTGCTTGACCTCGAGCGGCAGGCTGGAGAAGACCAGCACCACGCCGAGCGGCCGGCGGCGCAGCACGCCCTCGATCCAGCTCGGGTCGGGCGCGTGCCGGGTGCCGCTCTCGGTGAGCACCACGCTGGCCTCGTGCTCCTTGGCGACGTTCTCGACGCCGCGGATCAGCTCCATCGCCCAGAGGTTGTCGAGCTCGGGAAAGACGATCTCGACGAGCGGGGCCTCCCAGGCCGATTTGGGCGTCCGCTGGTAGCCGTGGATCTCCAACAGGCGCTCGACCTTGAGGCGGGTCGGCCGGGAGACGTCCTGCCTCCCGTTGAGAACTTTCGAAACCGTGGACACGGAGACGCCGGCCTCCTCGGCCACCTGGGCGAGGGTGACGCGACCGCTCTCCTCCTCTTCTCGCATGGCGTGCAGCATAGGGCACGTGTCCAGGTCACGTTCTGGTAACTGTGCGACCGGGGGTTGACCCCCCTCGGAGCGCGGTTCTAGCGTCGCAGCGCGCCAAGAATTTCGGTAATGATGCCGAAAGATTTCGAAAGGCACCGCGATGAGAAGACACGCTCGGCTCTCCCGTGCACTGGCCGCCGGCAGCGCGGCCGTGGTTCTGGGGATGACCCTGACCGCCTGCGGCAGCGGCTCCGGCTCCTCCGGGGACAGCGGCTCGGGTGAGATCCACGTCCTGGTCTACGGGGACGCCACCAACAAGGTCGAGAAGCAGATCGTCGACACCTTCAACAAGACGTCGAAGGTCAAGGCCGTCCTGGACACCATTCCGGGCGCGGACTACCAGCAGAAGCTGCAGACGATCATCAACACCAAGCAGGCCCCGGACGTCTTCTTCAACTGGGGCGGCGGCAGCATCAAGCCCTTCGTCGACGCCGGCCTGCTGATGCCGCTCGACGACATGATCGCCAAGGACCCGGGTCTCAAGGCCAACTTCCTGCCGTCCGTCTTCGACACCGCCGTGGTCGACGGCAAGGCCTACGGCGTCCCGATGCGCGGCACCCAGCCGGTGCTGCTCTTCAGCAACACCAAGGTCCTCGCCGACGCCGGCGTGGCCGCGCCCAAGACCTTCGACGAACTGCTCGCCACGGTGCAGACGCTCAAGGCCAAGGGCGTCACCCCGATCGCCCTCGGCGGCGGCGACCAGTGGCCGACCCTGATGTGGTTCGAGTACCTCTACGACCGGGTGGCCGGCCCCGAGCTGTTCCAGAAGGCGCTCGGCGGCGACAAGGCGGCCTGGGCGAGCGAGGACAGCCGCAAGGCGCTCGGCATGATCAAGCAGCTGATCGACGCCGGCGCGTTCGGCACCAACTTCGACTCGGTGAAGTTCACCGACGGCGGCTCCCCGGCCCTGCTCGCCCGCGGCAAGGCGGCCTTCGAGCTGATGGGCTCCTGGGAGTACTCCACCCAGCAGGACGCCAACCCGGACTTCACCAAGGCCAGCCTCGGCTACGGCTCCTTCCCGACCGTCGCCGGCGGCAAGGGCGACCCGAAGAACGTGGTCGGCAACACCAACAACTTCTACTCCGTGCTGAAGAAGACCAAGCACCCGGAGGCCGTCGCGGAGTTCCTCAAGCTCCAGTACTCCGACGAGTTCGTGCAGGGGCAGATGGCGATCGGCAACCTGCCGACCACCACCAACACCCCCAAGTTCCTCAGCGGCGCGGCCAACCCCGCCTACTCCACCTTCCAGTTCGACCTGGTGAAGGCCGCGCCGTCGTTCCAGCTGTCGTGGGACCAGGCGTACCCGCCGGCCGCGATCACGCCCATCCACCAGGCCGTCCAGCAGTTCTTCAACGGCCAGATCGACGAGAACGGCTTCGTCAAGGCCATGCAGGCCCTGCCGTCCTCCTGACACCAGACAGGTCGCACCATGACCACAACTCTTGCCACCGGGGCCGTGACACAGCGGCGGCCGGCGAGCCGGGCGGGCACCGCGGTGACCCGCCCCGGCTTCGCCTGGGCCCTGCCCGCCACGGTCTTCTTCGTCCTCTTCGCGATCGTCCCGCTCGTCCTGGTCGCCGTCCTCTCCTTCACCCGCTGGAACGGCCTCGGCTCACCGGAGTTCGCCGGACTGGACAACTGGAGCCGGCTGTTCGACGACCCCGTGATGGTCAAGAGCCTGTGGCTGAGCCTGCTGCTCACCCTGCTCGGCGTGGCCGTCCAGACCCCGATCAGCATCCTGCTCGGGGTCTGGGCGGCCGGGAACCAGCGCAACCGGGCCGTGCTGTCGGCGATCTACTTCGTGCCGCTGCTGCTCTCCGCCACCGCCGTCTCGGTGCTGTGGCGGGCCCTGCTCGACCCGAACTTCGGCATCCCGGCCGAGGCCGAGTGGCTGTTCGGCGACGGCAACCTGTTCGGTACGCAGACCGGCGCGATCGGCGTGCTGGTGCTCGTCGGCGCCTGGCAGTTCACCCCGTTCCACACGCTCATCTACCAGGGCGCCGCCCGCGCCGTCCCGCAGGTGCTCTACCAGGCCGCCGCGATCGACGGGGCCGGCACGGTACGGCAGTTCTTCCACATCACGCTGCCGCAACTGCGCAACGCGATCATCACCTCGGTGATCCTCATGGTGGTCGGCGGCCTCACCACGTTCGACACGGTGCTCATCCTCACCCAGGGCGGGCCCGGCACCGACACCACCATCAGCGCCTACTACATGTACCAAAAGGCCTTCAAGGGCTTCGACTTCGGCACCGGATCGGCGGTCGCCCTGCTGCTCGTCCTGGTGGCCACCGTCATCTCGCTCGTCGTCGTCCGGCTCTCCGGCTACGACCGGATGCGCAGCACCACGGAGGGCCTGTGATGAGACGACGCCCCAACGTCCTGGCCGGATTCGGCTCGCTGGTCTGGCTGTTCGTCGTCGGCCTGCCGCTGTACACCCTGCTCGCCGCCACCCTGCAGAGCCGCGCCGACTACGCGGCGAACGGCCCGCTCGGCCTGCCGACCCACCTGACCCTGCAGAACTACCTGGACGACCTGGACGGCGGCTTCGGCCAGTACTTCCTCAACACCGTCATCGTCACGGTGAGCGTGGTCGCCATCGTGCTGCTGGTCGTCCCGCCGCTGTCGTACGCGATCGTGCGCAGCCGCGGCCGGACGACGAACCTCGCGTTCCGGCTGTTCCTGCTCGGCCTCGCGATCCCCGCCCAGGCCGTGATCGTGCCGATGTTCTACGTCATCAGCAAGGCCGGACTGTACGACAACCTGATCGGTGTGATCCTGCCGACCGCGGCCTTCTCGCTGCCGGTCTGCACCCTCGTCCTCACCGGCGTGATGCGCGACATCACGCCCGAGCTCTACGAGGCGATGGCGATGGACGGCGCCGCACCCTGGCGGGTCTTCCTCCAGCTCGTGCTGCCGCTCTCCAAGGGCGGGCTCTCCACCATCACCGTCTTCTCCGCCCTCCAGGCCTGGAACGGCTTCCTCTTCCCGCTGGTGCTGACCCAGTCCGACGAGACCAAGGTGATCACCCTCGGCCTCTACGACTTCCAGACCCAGTACGGCATCAACGTCCCCGGGCTGCTGGCCGCCGTCGTGCTGTCCATGATCCCGATCCTGCTCGTCTACCTGTTCGCCCGCCGCGCCCTCGTCCAGGGGCTCATGGGCGTCGGAGGAAAGTGACCGACACATGAACCTGGCCGTAGAGACCGCCTCCGCCGTCCCCGCCTGGCAGGACACCGCCCTGGAGCCGGGCGGGCGGGCCGACGCCCTGATCGCCGCCATGACCCTCCGGGAGAAGATCGCCCAGCTGTTCGGCGTCTGGGTCGGCGCCTCCGACGAGGGCGGCGAGGTCGCCCCCTACCAGCACGAGATGGACGAGCCGCCCGCCCTCGACACCCTGCTGCCGCACGGACTCGGCCAGCTCACCCGGCCGTTCGGCACCGCCCCCGTCGACCCGGCCACCGGCGCGCTCTCGCTGATGCGCACCCAGCGGCGGATCGCCGCGGCCAACCGCTTCGGCATCCCCGCCGTCGCCCACGAGGAGTGCCTGGCCGGCTTCGCCGCCTGGAAGGCCACCGCCTACCCCGTGCCGCTCGCCTGGGGCGCCGCCTTCGACCCCGCACTGATCCGCCGCATGGCCGCCGCGATCGGCCGCGACATGCGCTCGGTCGGCGTCCACCAGGGTCTCGCCCCCGTCCTGGACGTCGTCCGCGACGCCCGCTGGGGCCGGGTCGAGGAGACCATCGGCGAGGACCCGTACCTGGTCGGCACCGTCGGTACCGCCTACGTGCAGGGCCTGGAGTCCGCCGGGATCGTCGCCACCCTCAAGCACTTCGCCGGCTACTCCGCCTCCCGCGCGGGCCGCAACCTCGCCCCGGTCGGCATGGGCGCCCGTGAGCGCGCCGACGTCATCCTGCCGCCCTTCGAGATGGCCGTCCGCGAGGGCGGCGCCCGCTCCGTGATGCACGCCTACACCGACACCGACGGCGTGCCTTCCGCCGCCGACGAGCGCCTGCTCACCGAACTCCTCCGCGACACCTGGGGATTCACCGGCACCGTGGTCGCCGACTACTTCGGCATCGGCTTCCTGCGCACCCTGCACGGCGTCGCCGGCAGCTGGGACGAGGCCGCCGGCGCGGCCCTCGAAGCCGGCGTCGACGTCGAACTGCCCACCGTGAAGACCTTCGGCGAACCGCTCGTCGAGGCGGTCGCCGCCGGCCGCGTCCCCGAGCACCTGATCGACCGCGCCCTGCGCCGCGTCCTCGTCCAGAAGGCCGAACTCGGCCTGCTCGACCCCGACTGGACGCCCGTCCCGGCGGTCCTCGCCGGCGCCGACCTCACCGTCCCCGCCGCCCTGCGCGGCAGCGTCGACCTCGACCCGGCCGAGAACCGCGCCCTCGCCCGCGAGATCGCCGAGCGCTCCGTCGTCCTGCTCCGCAACGACGGCACCCTGCCACTGGCCCGGCCCGCCCGGATCGCCCTGATCGGCCCCACCGCCGACGAGGCCACCGCCGTCCTCGGCTGCTACGCCTTCCCGGTGCACGTCGGCCGCCAGCACCCCGACACCCCGGTCGGCCTGCGGCTGCCCACCCTGCGCGAGGCGCTGGCTGCCGAGTTCCCCGACAGCGCGCTCACCGTGCTGCCCGGCGCCGGCATCGACACCGCCGACACCTCCGGCTTCGCCGCGGCCGTCGCCGCCGCCCGCGAGGCCGACGTGGTCGTGCTCGCCCTCGGCGACCGCGCCGGGCTGTTCGGCCGCGGCACCAGCGGCGAGGGCTGCGACGCCGAGTCGCTGGAACTCCCCGGCGTCCAGCAGCAGCTGCTCGACACCCTGCTCGACACCGGCACCCCCGTCGTGGTCGCGCTGCTCGCCGGCCGGCCGTACGCGCTCGGCCGCGCCGTCACCGAGGCCGCCGCGGTCGTCCAGACGTTCTTCCCCGGCGAGGAGGGCACCGGAGCACTCGCCGGCGTGCTGAGCGGCCGGGTCGAGCCGTCCGGCCGACTGCCCGTCAGCGTGCCCCGTCGCCCCGGCGTCCAGCCCTCCTCCTACCTCGCCGCCCGGCTCGCCGGACCGACCGACGTCTCCAGCACCGACCCGACCCCGGCGTACGGCTTCGGCCACGGCCTCACCTACACCTCCTTCGACTGGTCCGACCTCACCGTCGAGACCGGCCGGACGGACACCGCCGGCGAGTTCCGGCTCGCCCTCACCGTGCGCAACAGCGGCGAACGGCCCGGCACCGAGGTCGTCCAGCTCTACCTGCACGACCCGGTCGCCTCCGTGGTGCAGCCCGTCCAGCGGCTGATCGGCTACCTGCGGCTGCCGCTCGCCGCCGGCGAGGAGCGCCGGATCACCGTCACCGTCCCCGCCGACCTGGCCTCCTTCACCGGCCGCGGCGGCCGCCGGATCGTCGAACCCGGCGCCCTGGAGCTCCGCCTCGCCGCTTCCAGCACCGACCCGAGGCTCACTGCCGCGGTCGAGCTCACCGGCCCCGTCCGCACGGTCGACCACACCCGCCGGCTGCACCCCGTCTTCGACGTGCGGTAGCCGCCCCCCGGACCCCACCTGCCCCGGCCCCATGCACCCCGGGACCCGCTTCCCCGGAGTGCGGCGGCCGAGGCCGGGGCAGGTGGACCACGACCGAACGCACCACAGGCCGAAGGAGTCGACGTTGTACACCGACCTGCCCGAGGACGCACTCCGCTCGTACCGCAGCACCCAGACCGAGCCCGCCGACTTCGACGCCTTCTGGCGCAGGACTCTCGACGAGGCCCGGGCCGCGGGCGCCGGGACCACCGCCGTCCCCGTGCCGACCGGCCTCACCACCGTCGACACCTTCGACGTGACCTTCCCCGGCTACGCGGGCGAACCCGTCCGGGCCTGGCTGCGGCTGCCCCGCGGCGCGGACGGCCCGCTGCCCGCCGTCGTCCAGTACGTCGGCTACGGCGGCGGCCGGGGCCACGTCCTGGAGAACCTCGTCTGGGCCTCCGCCGGCTTCGCCCACCTGCAGATGGACACCCGCGGCCAGGGCTCGGTCTGGAGCCGCGGCGACACCCCCGACTCAGGGCCCGCCGGGCCGCAGGTCCCCGGAGTGATGACCCGCGGCATCGAGGACCCGCACGGCTACTACTACCGGCGGCTGTTCACCGACGCAGTCCGCGCCGTGGACGCCGTCCGCACCCTGCCCGCGGTCGACCCGGACCGCGTCGCCGTCATGGGCGACAGCCAGGGCGGCGGCACCGCCCTCGCCGCGGCCGGACTCGTCCCCGACCTCGCCGCGGTCGTCGCCCACGTGCCCTTCCTCTGCGACTTCCCGCGGGCCGTGGTCGTCACCGACGCCCACCCGTTCCGCGAGATCGCCGACTACCTGGCGACTCACCGCGGCCGGGACGAGCAGGTGCACCGCACGCTCTCCTACATGGACGGCGTCCACTTCGCCGCCCGCGCCACCGCCCCGGCCCGCTTCTCCGCCGCGCTCATGGACCAGGTCGTCCCGCCGTCCACCGTGTTCGCCGCCCACAACGCCTACGCCGGACCGAAGGAGATCGACGTCTGGCGCTACAACGGCCACGAGGCCGGCGGCCCGGACGACCACGCGGCCGCCCTCCGCTTCCTCCGCCGTCACCTCGGCGCGTAAGGCCCGGGCAGAGCGAACAGGGGCGCGGGGAACTGCGCAGTCCGTACGGTCACCCACTACCGGACCGCGCAGCTCCCCGCGCCCCTTGGTTGCTCGTCAGGCCGCCGAAGCCACCGCGCCGGGCGCGGCCGCCGCAGCGGGCCTCGGGTTCAGCAGACGCTCCGCCAGGTGGCCGAAGAGCAGGCCGAAGCCCAGCCACAGGGTGGCCTGCACGGCCAGCGTCGCCAGGCGGAACTGCCACAGCAGCGTCGCCGAGAAGTCCGCCGGCACCTCGTTGAAGGACGGCAGGAAGGCGTACGCCAGCCCCACCGCCACCGCGAAGGCGGCGGCCGCCACCACCGTGGCGTTCCAGTTGCCCAGCCGCGGCGCCAGCCGCCGCCCCAGGACCAGCGCCGCCAGCGTCAGCAGCAGCCCCAGCAGCATCATCAGGAAGTACAGCGTGGTGCGCTGCCCGATGGTGTCCGGATTGCCCACCGCCGGCGGGTTGGCCGGGTACTTGAGGAAGGGGACGACGTACAGCGCGACCAGGCCGGTGCCGGAGACCAGCATCGCCGTCGCCCGCGGACCGAACCGGCCGATCCGTCCCAGCGCGAAGCAGTACGCCAGGGCGATGATGCCGCCCAGCGCGATGCCGTACACCAGGATGCCGGTCGCCAGACCGGCCGTGGACTGCATCGACCGGCTGACCAGTTCCACGCCCCCCTCGTGCGAGTGGGGCTGGGACTCCTCGAAGGCGATCGCGGCGTCGACCCGCGGCTCGCCGAGCAGGTAGGCGACCAGCAGGGCGGGCACGGCTGCGCCCAGCCCGCCCAGCATGCCGCGGACGAGCAGGGATCTGACAGGTGTGGAGTTGTTCACGGTTCCCGTCCCATCAGTGGCAGGGGAAGCCGAGCAGGTGACGACCGTCGTGCACCCACTCGTGCACGTTCTCGCCGGAGATCAGGGAGACGGCGCCCTGTTCGGCGCCGACGAAGTAGATGAGGGTCATCATCAGGATGCCGAAGAACACCGCCCACGGCAGGATCGCCTTGACGGAGAGCGGCGCGGACTGGCCGACGGGGGAGACGACCGCGGGTGCGGCGGACTGGGCCATGGCAGAACCTCCTCGGGAACTCGCGTCCCGCTAGATGGTGCACACACGACGGCAGTGGGTCTGACTCACCGTCGGCCCGCCCCGTCGAGGAGCGAACCGTCGGCACACAGTGGCGCGACCGTGCCGGAGTCTCACCGGGCTTCCGTCGTGCCGTCGTACATCGCCAAGAAGGTACCGTCAGCCGCAGGGCCCGCCAAGGGCGTGCGGACGGCGCATTCACCACCCCGGTGCCCGGGGACGCCCCGACAGGACCGACCGCCGGCGGTGACTCGCGTGCCCGGCAATGGAGTTGGGGGAGGACCCGCAGTGCGCGTGACATTGATCTCAGCGGCCATGAGCGAGGCCGCACGGCAGGCCCGCTTCGACGACGGCGGCCCGCTCGACGCCCACGGCCTGCGCGCCGCCGAGGCCGCCGCCGGCACCCTCCGGCCGGCCGGACGCGTCCTGGTCTCCCCGTCCCCCCGGTGCCGGCAGACCGCCGAGGCCCTCGGCCTGCCGGCGCCCGTCGACGAACCCGCGCTGGCCGGCTGCGACGCCGGCCGCTGGCGGGGCCGCACCCTCGACGAGGTCGCCGCCGCCGAACCCGAGGCACTCGCCCGCTGGCTCGCCGACTCCACCGCCGCCCCGCACGGCGGCGAACCCCTCCGGGCCCTGCTGGACCGGGTCGCCGACTGGCTGACCGCCCTCCCCGAGGACACGCCGGCGGTGACCGCCGTCGTCGAACCTGACACCGTCCGCGCCGCCGCCGTGCACGCCCTCGGCGCCCCGCCCGCCGCCTTCTGGCGGCTCGACGTCCGCCCGCTCACCGCCACCCACCTCTCCGGCCGCTCCGGCCGTTGGAACCTCGGCTGCGGCCGACCGCTCTGACATCCCGCCGACCCGTCCGGCCCGGCGGTCCCCGGCGTCGGTGCCCGGCCCTAAGGTGCCGTGCCGTGACGATCCTGATGACCGACGCCGGCCCGGTGGCACCGGACGCCCTGCTCACCCGCACCGGCGGGACACCCCTCGCGCCCGCCGGGACGGCCTGGCCGCACTGCGCGACCTGCGAAGGCCCGATGCAGTTCCTCGCCCAGATCCTGCTGGACGACCTCGGCCGGCACGCCGGCACCGGCGCCTCGGACGGGCGGGGCCTGCTCGCCCTGTTCATGTGCCGGAACAACCCCGGCGGCTGCCAGGAATGGAGCCCGCGCGCAGGCGGCAACCGGGCCCTCCTGCTGCCCGCCGAGGGCGCCCGGCCACTGCCGCTGCCGGACCTCGACGAGCACGCCGACGAGGACGACGACCCCCGACTGCTCGGCGCCGTCCGCGCCGTCTCCCACCAGCCGGCGCCCGGTACCGGCTACGCCCGCGCCCGCCTCCGGCCCACCCCCGGGCGACCGCTCGGGCAACTCGGCGGCGAACCCGGCTGGCTGCAGTACGACGAGACGCCGGAATGCCCCGGCTGCGCCCGCCCGATGCCCTTCGCCGCCCAACTCGAGGAGGGCCCCGACCCCGTCACCGCGATGAACTTCGGGGGCGGCGGCAGCGCGTACGCCTTCGCCTGCGAGCCCTGCGATCACGCGGCCTTCCTCTGGCAGTGCTGACGACGAGCGCCGCCACCGCACCACCGACCCGCGCACCACTGACCCGTGCCGCACCGCCACCCCCGCACTTCCATCGCCGCACTTCCACCGCCGCAGTTCGCCGAGCCGGGCGACCCGCGTCGGCGTGAGCCGTAGTCTGATGAGCATGGCGAAGAGTGGCGGCGCGGCGGCCCGGGGCGGGCCGGGGCTCAAGAAGGCAGCGTTCCCGAAGACGCACCTGGCGACGGTGCGGCAGGCGCGGAGGATCAACCGGGCACTGGCGGAGGTCTACCCCTACGCCCACCCGGAGCTGGACTTCGACAACCCGTTCCAACTGCTGGTGGCCACCGTGCTGTCGGCGCAGACCACCGACCTTCGGGTGAACCAGACCACGCCGGCGCTCTTCGCCAAGTACCCGACACCGGAGGACATGGCGGTGGCGGTGCCGGAGGAGCTGGAGGAGATCATCCGGCCGACCGGCTTCTTCCGGAACAAGGCCAAGTCCCTGCTCGGCCTCTCCGCGGCCCTGCGGGACAACTTCGGCGGCGAGGTCCCCGGCCGCCTGGAGGACCTCGTCACCCTGCCCGGCGTCGGCCGCAAGACCGCCAACGTCGTCCTCGGCAACGCCTTCGGCGTCCCCGGCATCACCGTCGACACCCACTTCGGCCGACTCGTCCGCCGCTTCGGCTGGACGCAGGAGGAGGACCCGGAGAAGGTCGAGGCCGCGGTCGCCGCGATCTTCCCCAAGTCCGAGTGGACGATGCTCTCGCACCGCGTCGTCTTCCACGGCCGCCGCGTCTGCCACTCCCAGAAGCCGGCCTGCGGTGCCTGCCCGATCACCGCGCTCTGCCCCTCCTACGGCGCGGGCGAGACCGACCCGGAGAAGGCCGCGAAGCTGCTCAAGTACGAGCTCGCCGGCAAGCCCGGCCAACGCCTGCGCCCGCCCGCCGACTTCCCGGGGGAGGCCGCGGCCCGGGCCGAGGCCGCCGCGCACGACGGCGAGGTCGCGGACATGGCGGTCGCCGGATGACCGTCGCGATCGAACCGGGTGGCCTGCCCGACTGGCTGCAGCCGGTCCGTGCCGCCGCCGAGACGGTGCTCCCCGAGCAGCTCAGCCGCTTCCTCCCGCCGGCCTCCGGCGGCCGGCCGTCCGCCGTCCTCATGCTCTTCGGCCACGGCGAGGCCGGGCCCGACCTGCTGCTCATCGAGCGGGCCCGCTCGCTGCGGTCGCACGCCGGGCAGCCGTCCTTCCCCGGCGGCGCGCTCGACCCGGAGGACGGCGACCCGGCCGGCCCCGGTCCGGTCGCGGCGGCCCTGCGGGAGGCCCGCGAGGAGACCGGCCTCGACCCGGCGGGCGTGCAGGTCTTCGCGACCCTGCCCGCGCTCTACATCCCGGTCTCCGGCTTCGTGGTCACCACCGTGCTGGGCTGGTGGCGGGAGGAGAGCCCGGTGGAGCCGGTGGACCCGGCCGAGACCGGTGCCGTCTTCCGGGTGCCGCTGACCGACCTCACCGACCCGGCGAACCGCGCCCGGCTGCGCCACCCCTCCGGCCACATCGGTCCGGCCTTCGAGGTGGCGGACCGGCTGGTGTGGGGCTTCACCGCCGGGGTGATCGACCGGGTGCTGCACTACAGCGGCCTGGAACGGCCCTGGGACACCCGGCGTACCCTGACCCTCTCCGACGAGGCCCTGCACCTCACCCGGCCGGACCGGCAGCGCGACCGGGGCTCGCCGGCACCGCGCTGAGCACCCGGACCCGGTGGCCCGTGGAGGTTCCGGTCCCCGTCCATGGGAGGGTATCTGGGTGAATGTCCTGGATCTGCTGTTGATCGCCGCCGCGGTGGGCTTCGCCGTGTCCGGCTACCGACAGGGCTTCGTGGTGGGCGTGCTCTCCGTCCTCGGGTTCCTCGGCGGCGGCCTGATCGCGGTCCAGCTGCTGCCACTGCTGCTGCGCCAGCTCGGTCCGGGCACCACGGCCTCGGTGGTCGCTGTCGTCGTGGTGATCGTGTTCGCCGCGGTCGGCCAGGCGATCACCACGCACTTCGGCTGGAAGCTGCGCGGCCGGATCGGCCGCGGCCGGGCGAAGACCCTGGACGCGATCGGCGGCTCGGTGGTCAACGTGGTCTCGATGCTGCTGGTCGCCTGGCTGATCGGCTCGGCGCTGGCCGGCACCTCGCTGCCCACCGTCTCCAAGCAGGTCCGCACCTCGAAGGTGCTGTCCACCGTCCAGGACGCGCTGCCCGCGGACGCGCCGAACTGGTTCTCCGACTTCAGCAAGGAACTCGCCCGCAACGGCTTCCCGCAGGTCTTCAACCCCTTCGAGCGGGAGCCGATCACCGAGGTCGAGGCGCCGGACCCGGCGCTGGCCGGCAGCGAGGCCGTCCAGCGGGCCCGGCAGAGCCTGGTCAAGGTGGTCGGTACGGCGCCGTCCTGCGGCAAGACCCTGGAGGGCAGCGGCTTCGTGTTCGCCCCGCACCGGGTGATGACCAACGCGCACGTGGTGGGCGGCGTCGACGAGCCCACCGTGCAGATCGGCGGCACCGGCCGGGTCTACGACGCCACCGTGGTCCGCTACGACTGGCAGCGCGACATCGCCGTGCTGGACGTCCCCAAGCTGAACGCCCCGCCGCTCTCCTTCGCCGGCGACGCGCGCACCAACGACAGCGCGATCGTCGCGGGCTTCCCGGAGAACGGCGCGTTCAACGTCCAGCCCGCCCGCATCCGCGGCCGGATCCAGGCCAACGGGCCGGACATCTACCACCGCGGCCAGGTCGTCCGCGACGTGTACTCGGTGCGCTCCCTCGTCCGCCAGGGCAACAGCGGAGGGCCGCTGCTCACCCCGAACGGCGAGGTGTACGGCGTGGTCTTCGCCAAGTCGCTGGACAGCGCCGACACCGGCTACGTGCTCACCGCCGCCGAGGTGCTCCAGGACGCCACCCAGGGAGCGACCGCCACGGCCAGGGTGGACACCGAGGGCTGCGCGCTCTGAGCCGGTCGCCCGGGAACCGTCGGGCCGGACAGTCGTCGGGCCGGGGGGCACCGGGCCCGGATGCCGCCGGGCCGCTGTCGGGTCAGCCCTCGCGGCGGAGCCGGGCGCCCACCCAGCGGGCGCGCCGGCCCAGGATGCGAGGGATGCCGAGGCGGTGCGTTCCCGTGCCGTCCGGCTGTCCCGGGGCGGCTCCGGCGCGCCACTCGGACTGGTGGGACTGGCTCTGCGAGCTGCTGCTCCCACGACGGCGTCGGCGCGGTGCGGCATCGCGATCGGGCATCCAGGTCATACCGGGAGGATGCCCCTGGGCCAGGAGGAGTAACCACCTCCGGACTTCCCACCTGGCTTATGCGACTGTCATATGAGTGATGGTCAGATTTCTGGGACCAGTTCGACGGCGCTCAGTCCTTGTGCTGCCCCACCCAGGCCAGCAGCTCCTCGGTGAACTCCTCGGGAGTCTCCTCGTGCGGGAAGTGCCCGACACCGGGCATCAACCGCCACCGGTACGGCGCCTCCACGTACTCGCCCGCCCCCAGCGCGGTGTGCGCCAGCAACACCGGATCGGCGGCACCCTGGACGTGCAGGGTCGGCGCGGTGATCGGCTTCTTCATCCGGCGCGCGAACTGGATGCCGTCCGGCCGGGCCATCGACCGCAGCAGCCACCGGTACGGCTCGATCGAGCAGTGCGCCGTGGACGGGACCTGGATCGCCTGCCGGTAGGCCTCCACGGCCTCCGGCTCGATGCCGTTCGGGCCGGTCCAGGCGCGCAGGTACTCGCCGACCAGCGCGGCGTCGTCCGCGACCAGCCGCCGCTCCGGGATCCACGGCCGCTGGAAGCCCAGCACGTGCTCGAAGGCGGCGATCTGGCGCCGGTCGGTGAGCAGCGCACGGCGCAGGTGCCGCGGGTGCGCCGCCGAGACGACGGTCAGGCTGCGGATCACCGACGGCCGCATCACGGCCGCCACCCAGGCCAGCGCACCGCCGGTGGCGTGGCCGACGAGATGGGCGTGCCGCTCGCCGAGCGACCGGATCACCCCCGTGATGTCCAGCGCCAGGTTGGCCGGGTCGTAGCCGCGCGGGGTGCGGTCGCTGCCACCGATGCCGCGCAGGTCCAGGGCGACGGCCCGGTACCCGGCCTCGGCGAGCGCGGTCATCTGGTGGCGCCAGGCCCACCAGTACTCCGGCCAGCCGTGCACCAGCAGCACCAGCGGGCCGTCACCGGCCTCGGCGATGTGGAAACGGGCCCCGTTGGCGGCGAGGTCGCGGTGCGTCCACGGGCCCGGCGAGCGGACGTTCCAGGGAGCCCCGGACCCGGCCGGGCCCCCGGCGGAGGCGGACACGGACCGGCCCGCGGCGGGCCGGGACGTCCCGGGTCGGGGCTCGACGGGCTTCGCGGGCACGGGCTTCTGGTCCAGCGGCATACCGAGAGCCTGTCATACGCGTGCTACGAACACGTCTCCGGCACTCGCGTCGCTTCGCAACGATCCGGCACGGATCGCAGACCGAGGGGTCAGGAGATCCGGCCGAGCGCCCGGTCGATCTCCTCCTTGGTGGCCGGCCGCGGGCGCGCGTTCTTCAGCACGTCCGCCGTCGCCTGGGCGCCCTCGATCGCCCGGTGCGGCTTCTCGATCTTCTTGAACGAGCGCATCGCCAGCAGGCCCAGCAGGCCGGCCAGCACCAGGTAGGCGCCGCCGACGATCAGGAAGGACCAGCCGAGGGTCAGTCCGAGCGCCTGCAGGCCGTAGGCCGCGGCGAAGCTGAGCATCGGGATGGACGCGAGCGCCACCACACCCGCGACCGTGACGGAGACACCGCCGGTCACACCGCGCTTGACGTCCGCCCGGATCTCCGCCTTGGCCAGCGCGATCTCGTCGTGCACCAGGGCCGAGAGGTCGGTGGTCGCCGCCGCGAACAGCTCGCCGATGGAACGCTCGCCCTCGTAGGGGGCCCGGCCTGCGGTTCCTGCGGACATCGGCGGTTCTCCTTCTCGGCGGCTGCACTCGTTCGACAGCTCAGCATCATGCCTCCCCGGACACCCGCACACCACTCCGGCCCCCGGTCGGCGGCGTGTCAGGCGACAGCGCGTCAGGTCGGCCGCTGGTAGACGTCCGGGACGCCGTCGTGGTCGGAGTCCGCGTTCTCCTCCTCGTACAGCACCCGGTAGTGCCGGTTGCGGAGCTTCAGCAGAACGGTGGCGAACACCGCGCACAGCACCGAACCCGTCAGCACCGCCTCCTTGGACAGCTCGGCCAGCACATGGTCGTCGGGGAAGGCCAGTTCGCTGATCAGCAGGGAGACGGTGAAACCGATGCCGGCCAGGGTGGAGAGCGCGAACACGTCCCCCCAGCCGAGCTGCGGATTGAGCTCCGCACGGGTGTAGCGCGCCGCCAGCCACGTCCCGCCGAACACCCCGACCGACTTGCCCACCACCAGCCCGATCACCACACCGAGCGGGGTGGCCTGCGAGAACACTTCGCCGAGCGCCTTCCCCGACACCGGGACCCCGGCCGCGAACAGCGCGAACAGCGGCACCGCCACCCCCGCCGACAGCGGCCGCACCAGGTGCTCGATGTGCTCGCCCGGGGAGTGCTCCTCACCCGGGCGGGTGTGGCAGCGCAGCAGCAGACCCATCGCGACACCGGCCACCGTGGCGTGCACCCCGCTCTCGTGCATCAGCGCCCAGATCACCACCGCCAGCGGCACGTACAGATACCAACCGTGCACCCCGCGGCGGTGCAGCAGCCAGAACAGCACCAGGCCGGCCAGCGACAGCCCCAGCGCCCAGAACTTGATGCCGGAGGTGTAGAAGACCGCGATGATCAGGATCGCGATCAGGTCGTCCACCACGGCGAGCGTGAGCAGGAAGGCCCGCAGGGCGGACGGCAGCTGACTGCCCACCACGGCCAGCACGCCGAGCGCGAACGCGATGTCCGTCGCCGTCGGGATCGCCCAACCGTCGGCGCGCCCGCCCGGCGCCAGGTTGACGACGGTGTAGATGACCGCGGGCACCACCACCCCGCTCACCGCAGCCGTCACCGGCAGCAGCGCCGCACTCGGCGATCGCAGCTCGCCCGCCGTGAACTCGCGCTTGAGCTCGATGCCCGCCACGAAGAAGAAGATCGCCAACAACCCGTCCGCGGCCCAGGCCTCCACGGTCAGGTCCAGGTGCAGCGGCGTCGACGGGCCGATGGTGTACTCGGTGACCGACGCGTAGGAACCCGGCCACGCGTTCGCCCAGACAAGGGCGGCGACCGCGGCGAGCAGCAGCAGGACACCGCCGACCGTCTCGGTGCGCAGTGCGTCGAGGATGATCCGGCGCTCGGGCAGCGACAGCAGGCCGAGGAACGTCCGGCGTTGTCCGCCCGCTGCCTCGCCCGGACCGGACCCGGTGGGGCGGGCGGGCTCGGTGGGCCGGTCGGGCTCGGGCGGTGTGCCCACGGCGGGACCTCCTGGGGCTGAGGCGGGCGGTCGGTGCCGGAGACACCGGTGGTGCAGTTGCCGACCAGACTTCCCGGCGCGCCTCGGAGCGGTTCTGATGCCCCGCCCGCATTCTACGGAGCGCGCGACGGCGGTGGAACGGGCGCAGTCTATGCAGCCCGGGGGCGACGGCCGGGCGACGCGACCGGCCCCGAGCAGGCCGGCGGACGCCGTCCCCCGGACGGCGTGCGACCGGATGCGTGACCAGCGGTTCGTCCTTATGGTCGGCATCGCGCACCCGCCCGGGTGGCACGGACGCGACAGTTCATGCAGCGCAGTTCACGCAGCCACCGCACCCACGAGGACGACGTCGCCGTGGCCGTCATCCGCGGCGACGAACGCACCGTTGCCTGCCGCGGCTACGCCGACCGGCCGGGCTCCCGACCCGTCCGCGCCGACAGCCGTTTCGAACTCGGCTCCGTCACCAAGACCTTCACCGCCCTGCTGCTCGCCGCCATGGTCGCCCGAGGCGAAGTCCGGTACGACGACCCGATCGACCGCTACCTGCCGGCCGGCTCCGTTCCCCGGTACCCGCGGGAACGGCCGATCACCTTCAGTGCACCCCACCTGCTGCGCGCCCTGCCGCGGACGCCCGTCCGCGGCACACCCGGTACGCAGGTCCGCTACTCCAACCTCGGCACCGCCCTGCTCGGACTCGTGCTGGAGCACGCCGCCGGCCTCCGCCACGAGGACCTGCTCGCCGCCCGGGTCTGCGAACCGCTCGGACTGATCGACACCACCTGCGGCTCCGGTCGCACCGAGGGCGCCGGCTACCGACGCGACCGCCGGGTGCCCTCGTTCCGTATTCCCGCGCTGCCGGGCGCCGCGGCCCTGCACTCCACCGCCGACGACATGCTCCGCTTCCTGCAGCACATCTGTCGGTCGACGCCGTGCCGATCCCGGAGTGAACGGGCGCTGGGCCCTCGCTGCGGACCGCACTGCGCGACGTGGCCCGACCCCGGGTGGCACACCGCCGGGACGGCTCGGGGATCGGCCTGATCTGGGGTCACCGCACCTCGGAGGAGGGCGAACTGCTCTGCCACCACGGCTCGACCCGCGGCTTCACGGCCTTCGCCGGATTCGACCCGGTGGGCAGGGCTGGGCTGGTCGTCATGGGCAACACCCTGCCGACCACGCGCCGCGCCTTGACCTGGACCGCGTACGCGACCCTCTGCGCCCTGCGCGGCAGCTGAGCCGGCAGCCCGTACGAAGACGGCCCCGGGCCGGCCACCGCGGTCTCGCGGCGGCCGGCCCGGGGCCGTTCGTCTCTCTACTCCCTGCCTTCTCCGCGTCCGGTCCTTGCTCAGTCCTCGCTGCTCGCGCTCGGCAGCTGGGCCTGGATGAGGTTCATGACGGAGGAGTCGGCGAGGGTGGTGACGTCCCCGATCTCACGGTTCTCGGCGACGTCGCGGAGCAGGCGGCGCATGATCTTGCCGGAGCGGGTCTTCGGGAGCTCGTTGACGAGCAGGATCCGCTTGGGCTTGGCGATCGGGCCGAGCGTCCTGCCGACGTGGTCGCGCAGGCCGGCGACCAGGCCGTCGGCGTCGGCGACGCCGCTGCGCAGGATGACGAAGGCGACGATCGCCTGACCGGTGGTCGCGTCGGTGGCGCCGACGACCGCGGACTCGGCGACCGCCGGGTGCGAGACCAGCGCGGACTCGACCTCGGTGGTGGAGATGTTGTGGCCGGAGACCAGCATCACGTCGTCGACCCGGCCGAGCAGCCAGATGTCGCCGTCCTCGTCCTTCTTCGCGCCGTCACCGGCGAAGTAGCGGCCCTCGAAGCGGGACCAGTACGTGTCGAGGTAGCGCTGGTCGTCGCCCCAGACGGTGCGGAGCATGGAGGGCCACGGCTCGGTGAGCACCAGGTAGCCGCCGGAGCCGTCCGGGACCTCGTTGGCCTCGTCGTCGACGACGGTGGCCGCGATGCCGGGCAGGGCGCGCTGGGCGGAGCCGGGCTTGGTCTCGGTGACGCCGGGCAGCGGGCTGATCATGATGGCGCCGGTCTCGGTCTGCCACCAGGTGTCGACGATCGGGCAGCGGCCGCCGCCGATGTGCTCGCGGTACCAGACCCAGGCCTCGGGGTTGATCGGCTCGCCGACGCTGCCGAGCACCCGCAGGCTGGACAGGTCGAACTTGGCGGGGATGTCGTCGCCCCACTTCATGAACGTGCGGATCGCGGTCGGCGCGGTGTAGAGGATGGTGACGCCGTACTTCTGCACGATCTCCCAGAACCGGCCCTGGTGCGGGGTGTCCGGGGTGCCCTCGTAGATGACCTGGGTGGCGCCGTTGGCGAGCGGCCCGTAGACGATGTACGAGTGACCGGTGACCCAGCCGATGTCGGCGGTGCACCAGTAGACGTCGCTCTCCGGCTTGAGGTCGAAGACGGCGTGGTGGGTGTAGGCGGCCTGGGTGAGGTAACCGCCGGTGGTGTGCAGGATGCCCTTGGGCTTCCCGGTGGTGCCGGAGGTGTAGAGGATGAACAGCGGGTGCTCGGCCTCGTGGCCCTCCGGCTCGTGGACGGGGCTCTGCCGGTCGACGATGTCGTGCCACCACACGTCCCGGCCCTCGGTGAATGCGGTGTCCTGGCCGGTGCGGCGCACGACGAGGACGTGCTCGACGCCGGGGCAGCGGGCGAGGGCCTCGTCGATGGCGGGCTTGAGGGCGGAGGGCTTGCCACGGCGGTGGCCGCCGTCCGCGGTGATGACGAGCTTGGCGTCGGCGTCCTGGATACGGGAGACGACGGCGTCGGCGGAGAAGCCGCCGAAGACGACGGAGTGGGTGGCGCCGATCCGGGCGCAGGCGAGCATCGCGACGACGGCCTCGGGGATCATCGGCAGGTAGACGGCGACGCGGTCGCCCTTGCGGACGCCGAGTTCGAGCAGGGCGTTCGCGGCCCGGCTGACCTCGTCCTTCAGGTCGGCGTAGGTGAGGGTGCGGGTGTCACCGCCCTCGCCCTCGAAGTGGATGGCGACGCGGTCGCCGAGGCCGGCCTCGACGTGCCGGTCGACGCAGTTGTACGCGACGTTGATCCGGCCGTCGGCGAACCACTTCGCGAACGGCGGGTTGCTCCAGTCCAGGGTCTCGGTCGGCTCGACGGTCCAGGTGAGGCGGCGGGCCTGCTCCGCCCAGAAAGCGAGCCGGTCCTCGGAGGCCTGCCGGTAGGCGTCAGCGGTCACGTTCGCGGACGCGGCCAGCGCGGCCGGCGGCGCGAAGCGGCGCTCCTCCTTGAGCAGATTGGCCAGGCTCTCGTTGCTCAACGCGCACTCCTCATCGAGTCTCATCTGCCGGGCGATCCCCTGCGGGATTGTCCCGTGTGTCCCAGCACACAGCTCACCAGGCGAATGGGTGTGTTGACAAGTGCCTCCCGATAATTGGTGTAGACCTTTGGCGTGCTGTCGGGCCCGGCGCGGACCTCCGGCGGGACGCCGGGTGAACGGCGGGCGGGGCCCGGGCCGGACACGGCGTGAACGCGGAGTGTCGCGCCCGAAGGGGTGCGTTCGGGCGGGTGCGCTCCCCGGAGCCCGCCGGGGCGGGCGGGCCCGGGCGCCCGGGGCGTCGGGCCGGAGTGCCCGTACGGCGAGGGCGGGCGGGCGGCTGCGGCGCCGCGCGTGACGCGTGCAGCGGCGGAACTGCTGGTGCTGGAGCACTTGACGACCTGGCGCATCGGTACTCCACTGACCAGGCGGGCCTGTGGCGTCGCCACGGGCCCGACCATCGCACCCTCATGCGACGGAGGCCAATGTCGTGTCGGCCACACCTCCTCCCTCCTCTCGGCTCCCCGGCGACTTCGCCGTCGTCCGCATGGACGGCGGGGTCGGCCGCCTCATCCGAATCGGCCAGTGGCTCAACGGCGACGGCTTCGCCGACTACGAGCACGCCTTCGTCTACCTCGGGGGCGGGCAACTGGTCGAGGCGCAGCCCGGCGGCGCCGAACTGCGCCCCCTCTCCGTGTACGACGGCCGGCCGGCGCTCTGGTCCACCGGCAGGTACGCCCTGACGGACGCCCAGCGCGCGGCAATCGCCGCCGCCGCCCGCGGATACATCGGCGTCCCCTACAGCGCGGCCGACTACGTCGCGCTGGCCGCGCACCGCTTCCACCTGCCGGTCGGCCCACTGATCAAGGGCTATGTGGCGAGCAGCCGCCACATGATCTGCTCCCAACTGGTCGACCAGTGCTACCTGGACGCCGGCGTCCACCTGTTCTCGGACGGCCGGTGGCCGGGGTACGTCACACCGGCCGACCTGGCGGGGCTGCTCCGGCCCTGAGGACGGCGGGAGGTGGTGCAGGTGGTCTTCAGGCCGTCACCGGTGTTCGCTCCTGCAGCTGTTCGTCGCGGCGCTCGGCGGACACCGGGGTGAAGCGGCCGGTGCCACCGTCCAGAACGTAGGCCTGGGCGGTCGCGAAGTCGAAGTACATTCCGACCAGGCGCAGCGTCCCGGCGGCGACCCGGCGTTCGACCGCGGGGTTGGCGAGCAGTTGGTCGAGCTGTTGGACGACGTTGGTGATGCAGAGTTCCTCGACCGGGTCGGCGGCCGGCCGGTCGGCGAATCGGGCGGGCGCGCGCTTGGCCCGGGCGAGCGAGCCTCGGCCGTTGCGCAGCCAGCGGACGAGCGGGGTCGGGCTGCCGGGCTGCTGGTGGACACCGTCCAGCAGGGCCTTCATCGCCCCGCAGCCGGAGTGCCCGCAGACCGTGATCGAGCGGACCTCCAGAACCTCGACGGCGTACTGCACGGCGGCCGCGACCGAGTCGTCCGCGGCGCCCGGCTCGTACGGGGCGGGGACGAGATTGCCGACGTTCCGCACGGTGAACAGGTCCCCGGGACCGCTGCTGGTGATCATGCTGGTGACCATCCGGGAGTCGGCGCAGGTCAGGAAGAGCTGCGAGGGAGTCTGGCCCTCGCGGGCGAGCCTCGCCAGCTCCTGACGGACCAGCGGCGCGGTGTGCTCCTGGAAGCCGCGCACCCCGTCGAGCAGCAGGCCGTGCGCGTCGCCGCCGTCCTGTTCGATGCTGTGGTGCCCCATCCACGGCGTCCACGCCCGGAACTGCTGCGAGCCCGCGGCGGGATCCGGATCCAGCGTGCCGTCCGGGTCTAGCACCGCGTGCTGGCTGTGCTGGTCGGTCACCATGGCGACCCGTCCGCCGGCGGCCTGGTACATGGCCCGCCAGGTGTGCAGCGCCTCGTACGCGGCATGGTCGAGGAAAGTCCCGTCGTGGTGGACGGTGACCGCCGCGCCCGGGGGAATCTGGGCGAGCGTGCGGCTGAGCCGGGGGACGGCGGCGAAGGTGAGCGGCCCGTGGGTCCGTACGCGGTGGGTGCCGTCCTGCCCGGTGGTGACCTCGACGCGGGCGCGGGTCAGCCGGTGCAGGGCGAACAGGCCGGCGACCGTTCCGCCGACGGCCACGCCGAGCGGGACGCCCAGGACGACCACGCCGAGCACGGTGACCAGGTAGACCGGGAACTCGCGGTGCCGGTGGATGCGCCGGATGTGGGCGAAGCTGACCATCTGGACGCCGACGACGAGCACCAGGGCGGCCAGGGCGGCGAGCGGGATCCTGCGCAGCCCACCGGCCAGCGCCAGAGCGGCCAGCACCACCCAGCAGCCGTGCAGCACGGCCGACCAGCGGGAGGCCGCGCCTGCCTGCACATTGGCCGTGCTGCGGACGGCGCCGCCGGCCACCGGCAGACCGCCGAGCAGCCCGGAGACCGTGTTGGCGAGGCCCTGGCCGCGCAGCTCCCGGTCCAGGTCGCTGGAGGTGTGCGTCATCCGGTCGACCGCGACCGAGGAGAGCAGCGACTCCACGCCGGCGACCGCCGTGACCGTCAGCACCAGGGCGAGCAGGCCGGGCCACTGCTCGGCGAGCAGCCGGCCGCTCGGGGCAGCCGCCAGCGCGTGGTGCTGCCAGCCGGGCAGCTCCACCCGGGCGAGGTGCAGGCCGAGGACGAGGGAGAGCGTGGTGCCGGCGGCGACGGCGACCAGGGCGGCGGGCAGCCGGGTGAGCCTGGCACCGATCCGGCCGGCGGCGCCGGGCAGCCGGCCGAGGCGGGGCCAGCAGAAGAGCACGGCGATGGCGAGTGCGCCGACGGCGAGGGCCGGCAGGTGCGGCCCGGCCAGCTGATCGGGCATCGCGAGCAGGTTGGCCAGGGCGGAGCTCTGCGGTGAGCCGCCGAGCACGACATGGAGCTGGGCCAGGGCGATGGTGAGGCCGACGCCGGCCAGCATCCCGTGCACGATCGCGGGGGAGACGGCGAGCGCCGCACGGGCCACCCGCAGCGAGCCGAGCAGCAGCTGGAGCAGGCCCGCGGCGACCGTCACCGCGCAGGCGACCTGCCACCCGTACTGCGCGACGATGCCGGCGGTGATCACGGTGAGGGCCGCGGACGGGCCGCTGACCTGCAGGGGGGTGCCACCGAGCAAGCCGGCCACCAGGCCGCCCGCGGCTGCCGCGACGAGGCCCGCGGTGAGCGGGGCGCCGGTGGCGAGGGCGATGCCGAGCGAGAAGGGCACCGCGATCAGGAAGACCGCCAGCGAGGCCGGCAGGTCGTGGAGGAGCACGGAGCGGCCTCGGCCGCTCGCCTTGCGGGACCCGGGCCGGGAGGACCGGCCGCCGCCCGGCGGTGCGTGGTCGGTGGTGTCCGAGGCGATGGGTGCGGAGGAGATGTCGAGCGTCATGGTGTCCCGTCTTTCCGGGGGAACGAACGCAGTCAGGTCCGGCGGTGGTGCTGTCAGCGGATCGGCTGTCGTGGGCCGCGACGGTTTGGCGGGATGGTGCGGGCGCGGCGACTCGGCCGCGAGGCCCAAGGACCATCAGTCCGGTCTACCAAGATTCGGTAAACCGAGAGTAATGAGATCTTTGCACAGCGTGAATCCGAACGACAGGTCGGAGCGTTGGATTCACCTTTATGAGTGGAGGCGGTCCGGTCGGGAACCCGACAGCCGGGAGGGCCGGCGAACACCCAGCTCAAGGGGTGTCCGCCGGCCCTCCCGGCGATGGCGGTGCGCGGTGGTCCGCGAGCTTTCGGCAACCCGGGGGTTGTCCCGCGGGGTGTTCTCCGGGCGGTGCCGGATCAGGCGCGGGCTGCGCCCAGGCCGGCCTCGTCGAGGTCGCCCGCGGTGGCTTCGAGGCCGAGGACGTATTCCGGATCGACCTGCGTGGCGAGGTCGCGGCCGACCTTCGCGTTGCCCCAGCTCTCGGCATTGCGCAGGTGGAAGTGGACCGCCTGGGCGGTGTACTTGCGCGGGTCTCGGAGCCCGATCGCGGCGTCGGCCTCCTCCTTCAGCCGCTCCAGGACGCCGCGGTTGGCCGGCTCCAGCGAGCTCAGCGGTGGCTCGGCGCCCTGCTCCAGCCGGCGCACCCAGTCCGAGTGGCCGAAGGCGGTCAGCAGGTCGTCGCCCACCTCGCGGCGGAGGAAGGCCAGGTCGTCGGGCCCCTGCACCTTGTTGCCGACCACCATGAGGTTGACCCCGAAGTCGCGCGCGTACTCCTTGTACTGGCGGTAGACGGAGATGCCCTTGCGGGTCGGTTCGGCGATCAGGAAGGTCAGGTCGAACCGGGTGAACAGGCCGGAGGCGAAGGAGTCCGACCCGGCGGTCATGTCGGTGACCACGTACTCGTCCTGGGCATCGACGAGGTGGTTGAGCAGCAGCTCGACCGCGCCGACCTTGGAGTGATAGCAGGCCACTCCCAGGTCCTCCTCGGTGAAGGCACCGGTCGCCAGGAGCCGGACTGACCCCTCGTCGAGAGCGATCGGGCGGGCGCAGGTGGCGTAGACCGGGTTCTCCTCGACGATCCGCAGCAGCCGCGAACCCCGACCCGGAGGAGTGGTCTTGATCATCTCGTCGGCCGATCCGATCAGCGGGTTGTCGCCGCGGAGGTACTCCTTGATCTCCGGCAGGTGGGCGCCGAGCGAGGGCAGCTCGGCAGCCTGGCGGTCCGTCAGGCCCAGAGCCGGGCCCAGGTGTTGGTTGATGTCGGCGTCGACGGCGATGACCGGCCGGCCCGCGGCGGCCAGATGGCGGATGAACAGTGCGGACAGCGTGGTCTTGCCGCTGCCGCCCTTGCCGACGAACGCGATCTTCATCTGGGGCTCCGGCTCTCGCGCCGGCGGTCGATGCCGCCGAGGGGATGTTGGAAATCGTTATCGTCATCGATAGCGGTCATGCTAGCGGTGGTTTGGTAGGCCGCACGGGTGGGAAGTGCGGATTGCCTCGAACGGGTGATGGCGGGGTTGCTGTGCGGAGGGTGAAGGGTGGTTCATTACCCTCAGGTACGTGAGCACTGGAACTGATCCCCTCGCCTCGCTGGCCGAGCTGCCCGGGGTGCCCGAGGCCGTGGCCGAGGTGCGCAAGGCCGTCGACCGGCTCTACGGCCACCGTGTGATGCGCCGCCGCGCCGGCGAGGTGACGTCGGAGGCCGCTATTCGCGGCGCCAGGGCGTCCGCCGCCCTGGACGGAGCCGACTGGTCGCTGGAGGAGGTCCGGCGCCGCACCGACTTCGGCGGCGATGCCGAGGCGCGTACGGTGGGCGGCTCGCTGCGGATCTCGGCCGAGGCCGGGCAGCTGCTGGGTGTGTGGCGGCACTCGCCGCTGCAGGTGCTGGCCCGGCTGCACCTGCTGGCGGTGGGTGATCCCGATCCGTCCGCCGGCCGGCCGCGACGCGCGGCCGAGGCGGCCGAGCCGCTCTTCCCGATCGAGCTGGCCGCCTCCGAGGGGCTCGAAAAGCCGGTGGAGGGCGCGGAACTCCCGCCCGCGCCCGGCGCGGAGGAGGCCGCCGCACGCCTCGACCAGCTGGCGCAGGTGCTGGTGGCCCGGTCGGAGAACGCCGCGAACGGCGCGCCCGCCCTGGTGGTGGCCGCGGTGGTGCACGGCGAGCTGCTCGCCCTCCGCCCCTTCACCTCGCACAACGGGGTGATCGCTCGCGCCGCGCAGCGCATCGTCCTGATCTCCGAGGGCCTCGACCCGAAGGCGATCTGCCCGGCCGAGGTCGGGCTCGCCGAACTCGGCACCGGCGCGTACCAGGACGCCCTGGCCGGATACCTCAGCGGCACCGGCGACGGTATGGCGCGCTGGATCCGGCACTGCGGGGAGGCGCTGCGGCTCGGTGTCCGTGAGAGCACCGCGGTCTGCGAGGCGATGCAGCGCGGCATGGTCTGACGGCCTGCGCCCCCGGTGGGTGACATGGAGATGCGGCGGCACCTGATCCTGCTCGGTGCCGCCGCTGGCACAGGTACCGGGGTACCAAGCATGCACCGGAAGTGCCCATCAGGTGGGGATCTGGCCCGTTCACCTGGTGCGGCGGCCCGTCAGCGGGTCGGCTGCATGTGGGTGCCCAGCTGGCTGTGCGCGGTCCGTGGGCCTGAACTGCGTTGTCGGATCGACCCCTTAGGGTCCTGACCGGGTCTCGCGGGCCGTATGTCCTTTCTATCGCGGATCGGTGCAAAGCGGAACCCGAAACAAGAATTTTTTCCGGTTTGTCCGATAAGGCATCCGGCGCTCGCGGCCAGGTCAGACCAGGGGTCGGCGCCGCCGCGCGGAGTACCAGAAAAGGCCCGCCGTGAGCGCTGCCGCGCCGACCGCGACGGCCAGCAGGACCGAGCGGCTCGGGGCGGAGAACTCCGGTAGCCGGCTGCGGAGTTCAACCGGGCGGTTGAAGACCAGCACCGGCCACTCGCGGGCTGCCGCCTCCTTGCGCAGCGCCCGGTCGGGGTTGACCGCCGACGGGTGACCGACCGCCGCCAGCAGCGGGAGGTCGGTGGACGAGTCGCTGTAGGCATAGCACTCGGCCAGGTCGTAGCCCTGCTCCGCGGCGAGCTCGCGGATGGCCGCGGCCTTGTTCTCCGCATAGGCGTAGTACTCGATCTCGCCGGTGTAGCAGCCGTTCTCGACCTTGAGGCGGGTGGCGATCGCATGGTCGGCGCCGAGCAGACGGCCGATCGGCTCGACGACCTCGGAGCCGGAACTGCTGACGATCACCACGTCGCGCCCGGCCGCGTGGTGCTGCTCGATCAGCGACGCGGCCTCCTCGTAGATGATCGGGTCGATCAGCTCGTGCAGGGTCTCCGCGACGATCTCGCGGACCTGCTGGACGTTCCAGCCGCGGGTCAGCGCCGACAGGTACTGCCGCATCTTCTCCATCTGGTCGTGGTCCGCGCCACCGACCAGGAAGACGAACTGGGCGTAGGCGCTCTTCAGCACGGCCCGACGATTGATCAGTCCGCCCTGGTAGAAAGGCCGGCTGAAGGCGAGCGCGCTCGACTTGGCGATGATGGTCTTGTCCAGGTCGAAGAAGGCGGCCGTCCGCGGGCTGCCGTACGCCCTGGCCGGGGCGGCCTGCCCGTCGACCTCGGTGGAAGCGTCGACCGTGCGGTGCGCGGCGGTGGAGTCCTCTGTACCGCCCGGTTCGCTCGTGGCCGCGTCGGCAGGGCTGGTGGCCGCGTCGGCAGGGATCGGCGGGGGCGCGTCAGGGGTGGTCGCGCGCCCCGAGTCGGGACCGTTGTCGACGGCGTCGGCGTTCTCGGTGGTGTCCACGGGACCGAGGATAGAGGGCGGGTCGAAACCCCCCGCCATTCGGCGTACTCGGCGGCGCGTGGGTTTGTGTTTCTGGCCGCTCGGGTACACCATGGAAGTCACGGATCGTTCGCGACCGTGCTAACCCGGTCCGGCTCCTCCCCCCCGAGTCGGGCCGTGGATAGACGACCCCCGCTCTCCCCCCCGGCGGGGGTCGTCGCATGTCCGGGCCCGTTTCGCAGGCCAGTTGACACTCGCGGTGGCCCACCGGAACGCATCGGTGACCGTCTCGCCCGATGAAAGCGCGTGTTTCACCCCCGCGCCACTCCTGTCACTCTGGGTGACTGTTTCACCGGAAATCACAGAGCGTCCGAACGGCGCGTTCGCCTGCCTTCACCGTCAATTCTGCGACACATTGCCCCCCGGGCGAGTGAACAAAGTTATCCACAGCCCCGAGATGTCCACAGCGAATGTCGACGGCGGATGCGGAGCCCTCCGGGTCCGACACGGTGGAGCCCGGGCCACCCGCCCCACCCGTCCGCCGGGCAGGTGAGGCGGCCCCATACCGGCCGCCGGACGCGCTGAGCGCGCGGCCCGGCCCGGCCCGGACCACTCGGACACCGCCCGGAAGCACCGGGCACCGCCCCTGGGGGAGACCACATGTCGACACCCACCACCGATTCCCGCCCGTCGGGCCGGCCCGCGCCCACCGGCCCGCTGATCGTCACCGCGGACGACGCTCTGGCCGACCACTTGGCCCGGATCTGCGCGGCCGCCGGCGCCGAGCCTCGGCTGGTCCGCACCGAACCGCCGCGCGCACTCTGGGAGGACGCACCGCTCGTCCTGGTCGGCGACGACCTCGCCGAGGCCTGCGCGGGGCTGCCGCGGCGGGCGGACGTGCTGCTGCTCGGGCTCGACCTGGACGACGGCAGCGTCTGGGTGCGGGCCGTGCGCCTCGGCGCGGAGCACGTCCTCTTCCTGCCGGACGCGCAGGCATGGCTGCTGGACCGGATCGCCGACGCGGCGGAGGGCGTCGGGCCACCCGCGCTCACCGTCGGCGTGCTCGGCGGCCGAGGCGGCGCCGGCGCCTCGACGCTGGCCTGCGCGCTCGCCTTGACCGCGGCGCGCAGCGGGCACCGGACGATGCTCGTCGACGCGGACCCGCTCGGCGGAGGCCTGGACGTCCTGCTCGGCGGCGAGACCGCCGAAGGGCTCCGCTGGCCCGACCTCGCCGGCTCCCGCGGGCGGGTCAGCGGAGCCGAACTCGTCGGCGCGCTGCCGGAACTGCGAGGTCTCAGCGCCCTCTCCTGGGACCGCAGCGACTGTCTGGCCATCCCACCCGAGGCCATGCGCAGCGTGCTCGCGGCGGCCCGGCGCCGCGGCGGCCTGGTCGTCGTGGACCTGCCCCGCCACCTCGATCCTGCCGCCGCCCAGGCGCTGGAGCAGATCGACACCGCTCTGCTCGTGGTGCCCGCCGAGCTGCGCGCCCTCGCCGCCACGGACCGGGTGGCCACAGCCGCCCGGATGCGGCTGACCGACCTCCGCGCCGTGGTCCGGGTGCCCGGGCCGGTGGGCCTCCCCGCTCCGGAGATCGCCCGCAACCTGCGGCTCGCCTTCGCCGGGGAGCTCCCGCCGGAGCCCGGGCTCGGCCTCGACGTCGAACGCGGACTGCCGCCCGGCCTGCGTGAGCGCGGCCCGCTGGCCCGCTTCTGCAGCGGATTCCTGAACGAGGCCATGCCCCCGGTGGCGGCCGCCGGCGGAGGTGCGTCATGACCGACCGCCTCCCGCGGCGCAGGCTCTCCGCCGGTCCCTGGGCCCAGCCCTCGCAGCACCGCCGACGCCTCGGCACCGGCCTGAGGCTCGGCGCCGGCGGATCCCTGCGCACCGCTGCGGCCCTGCTCCCCGGCCCGCACGGCACCGAGCCGATCGCGGCATCGGGCCCGGTGTCCCAGGACGACACCGCGCACCGGCGCGGCGCCCTGCTCGACGCAGTGCGCCTGCACCTCGCCGAGACCGGGGCCCTGCCCACCACCGGGTCCGTCGCTGCCGCACTGCGGGCGAACCGGCCGACCCTCGGCGGAGACGACGTGCTCGACACGGTGCGGGCCATCCAGGCCGAGCTGGTCGGGGCCGGCCCGCTCCACGAACTGCTCGACCGCCCCGATGTGACGGACGTCCTCGTCAACGGTCCTGACGACGTGTGGATCGACTGCGGCAGCGGCCTCCAGCGGGCACCCGAGGTCAGGTTCCCGGACCGTGAGGCCGTCCGACGGCTCGCCCACCGACTTGCGACCGCCGCCGGCCGCCGACTCGACGACGCCATGCCCTGGGTCGACGCCCGCCTCCCGGACGGCACCCGGCTGCACGCCGTGCTCCCGCCCATCGCCGCCGGCGGCTGCACCCACATCTCCCTGCGGATCTGCCGCGCCCGCCCGTTCACCCCGGACGAGCTCGTCGCCGGCGGCACCCTCACCGAGACCGGTGCCGACCTGCTCCGAGGCGTGCTCCGGGCCCGGCTGTCGCTGCTCATCAGCGGCGGCACCGGCTCCGGCAAGACCACTCTCCTGGCCACCCTGCTCGGCCTGGTCGGACCGGACGAACGGATCGTCATCGCCGAGGACTCGGCCGAACTCCGTCCCGACCACGCGCATGTGGTGCGCCTGCAGAGCCGTCCGCCGAACCAGGAGGGGCTCGGCGAACTCACCCTGCGCGACCTCGTCCGCCAGGCCCTGCGGATGCGCCCGGACAGACTGGTCGTCGGCGAGGTCCGCGGCGCCGAGGTCGTCGACCTGCTCGCCGCCCTCAACACCGGGCACGACGGAGGCTTCGGGACGGTCCACGCCAATGCGGCGGCCGACGTCCCGGCCCGCCTCGAAGCACTCGGGTCGCTCGCGGGGCTCGACCGGCTCTCACTGCACAGCCAGCTCCGCGCCGCCGTCGACCTGGTTGTCCACCTCGTCCGTGACCCGGCCACCGGGCAGCGGCGGGTCGCCGAACTCCACACCGTTGAGGGCGATGCCCGCGGCCTCACCGCCACCCGACCCGCCGTGCTCTTCCGGCCCGGAGGCGGCTGCGAGACCGGGCCGGGCTGGGCCGCCCTGCAGCATGTCTGCGCCGAACGCGGCGTCGTCCTCGCGGGGAGGCCGGAATGACGTTCCGCCAACTGGAGTGCCTCTGGGCGCTGGCGCTGTGCGGGGTGGCCACCCTGGGGTGGCGACTGCTGCAGTCGGCCGCCGCCCGGCCGGAGGACGACCGAACGACGGACCGGCCGTGGAGGCAGCCGTGAGCGCGCCGACCACAGCTGCGGCAGCCGTCGGTGGCCGAGCAACCACGCCGGGCAGCGGCGTTCGACGGCGACCCCACGGCGATACTCGGGCGCGTCGGCTGCTCGGCACCCCGGACCGTGCAGGCGCCCCGGGCAAGCGCACCACCCGGCGCTGGGGCAGGGCCGGACTCCGCGCCGTCCTCGAGCGGATCGCCCGGTGTGCCGGTTCGGGAGGACGTCGGCCGCGATGGCTGGTGCCCGAGCTCGTCCTCCTGCCCATCGGGCTCGCGGCCAGCCACATCGTCCGATCGCCGGTGCCGCTCCTCGCCGCCGCTGTCGGCGTCGTGCCGCTGCGCCGGCAGCGCAGTCGGCGCCGGACGGCTCAGGAAGCGCGTCGCCGCTCGGCCGCCGTGATCGATCTCTGTACGGGCCTGGTCGGCGAGCTGCGCAGTGGTGCCACGCCGGAGCTTGCCCTGCAGACCGTCATCGGCCGTGGCAGTACGCTCCGCGACGCCCTCGGCGCCGAACCGTCCGCCCGCCTCGCGGCAGCACGCTACGGAGCCGACGTCCCGATGGCCCTCCGTCTGGTCGCCGAACTGCCCGGAGGTCGGGGCGCGGCAGCCGTGGCCGCCTGCTGGCAGGTCAGCTCCGACAGCGGCACCGGACTCTTGGTCGGGCTGGACCAGCTCGCCGACGCCCTGCGCGCTGAACGCGCCCTGGCGGAGGAGGTCGCCGGAGAGCTCGCCGGGTCACGGGCGACGGTTGCCCTCCTCGCGGTACTCCCCGGCTTCGGCCTGCTGCTCGGAACGGCCCTCGGCGCCCACCCGCTGCCGACCCTGCTGCACACTCCCGCAGGGCTGGCCTGCCTCGGCCTCGGCACCCTGCTGGAGGCCGCCGGACTGCTCTGGACGGCCCGGATCGTCCGGGCCGCCGAGGACGGGCCACGGACGGCCGAGGGCCAGGCGGTGGCGACCGTACCGCAGACAGTCGGCGGACCGGTGGATCCGGCCGACGGGCCGCGCTCGGAGCGGCCCGCGTGCGGGCTGTCCCGCCGCAGGGCGGACCGTGGGCGAGGTCTGGAGTGGCCCGGGGATCGTGCTGCGTGGCAGGAGAGAGCCCGATGAACGCCGCGATCGCCGCACTGTCGGTCGTCCTCGCCCTGGTGTCAGTTCTGCCCGGGCCGGCCCGGCGGCGCGAACTCAGGAGACGCCTCCGCCGATGCCTGCCCGGCCACGGGTCGGCCAGGTCCGTAGTGCGCGGTCTCGGATCCGCCCGTCCCCGTCGGCCTCGGCGGAGCCTTCCCGGCCGCGCATGGTGGGGCCCGGTGGCGGTCGGCGTCGGTACGGCCGCCGCCACAGGCGGCGCGGTGGGCCTGGTCGCCGGTGCGATGGCGGCCGCCGCGGCCTACCGCTGGCTGCCACGCCCGATGTCGCCCGGCGCTCGGCGCGCGGTGGCCGAGGAGGAGCATCTGCTGCGCCAACTGCCGCTCACCGCGGAGCTGCTGGCCGCCTGCCTCGGGTCGGCCTCCGCGCCCGGCCGGGCTGCCGCCGCCGTGGCCGCCGGCGTCGACTCCCCGATGCGGGAGCGGCTGAGCACGGCAGCCGCACAACTCGCGCTGGGAGCACCGCCCGAGGTCTGCTGGGAACAGCTCGGCGCGGCCAGCCCCGCACTGGCCCCGCTGGCTCGCTGCCTGGTCAGGACCAGCCGCAGCGGCACGCCGCCGGGCGCCGCACTCAGCGGCCTCGCCCAGGCCCAGCGGGCCGCCGCGGCCCGAGCCGCACACGCCAGGGTCCGACGCGCCGGAGTGCTCGCCACCGCCCCGCTCGGGCTCTGCTTCCTCCCGGCCTTCGTCCTGATCGGCGTGGCGCCCGTCGTCATGGGCCTCGCCGCCCTCTACACCCACCGGATCTGATGCCTCGTCCGTCGAGACGCAGGCGATCCGGCACTCAGAGCCCTACCCGAAGGAGTCTGTGATGTTCGTGCCCGCTCTCCGTCCCTCCGACGCCCCCACCCCGTCCCCGGAGGACCGCGCCGTCGAGGTGGACTCCCGCCCCGAAGCCCCGGTGCCCGCCGCGACGACAACCACCCTGGTCCGCGCCGCGCCGGCGGGCCGCCGGTTCGGGCTGCGGCGCCTCGCCGTCGCCCGAGCGCGTCTCGCCCGGCGTCTCGCCCGGCGAATTCTCCGCGCAACCGCCGGGCCGCCGGACGCCGGCATGACGACCGCCGAATACGCGATCGGCACCGTCGCGGCATGCGCGCTCGCGGCGATCCTCTACCGCGTGGTGACCAGCGGGACGGTCTCCGGGGCGCTCGCCGAACTGCTCGATCGGGCCCTCCATGCGGTCTGAGAAGCGCCGTCGGCCCCGACGGCTCCCGAGGGAGCGGGGCCGGCCGGCACGGGTCAAGGACGCAGGGACGGTGACTGCCGAGACGGCGGTGGCGATGCCGGCCATGGTGCTGCTCGCGGCCATGCTCATCTGGGGCGTCGTCGCGGCTGCAGGTCAGATCCGCTGCGTGGACGCGGCGCGGATCGCAGCACGGGCGGCGGCCCGTGGTGACACCGACGCGGTGGCGGCGGCCCGCGCGGCCGCCCCGCCCGGTGCGTCGGTGGAGATCGCCCAGGACGCCGAGACCGTGCGGGTGACCGTCGAGGCGCCGTTCCTCGCACCTGGCCGGATCGGGGCCGGCCTGTCCGTCCGGCTCGGCGCCTCCGCCGTCGCCGCGCGCGAGGACGTCCCGGGCGGCCCGGAGGGCGGTGCGCCATGGCCGTCCTGAGAGCGGGACCCGCCGCGCCCGACAGGGTCCGCGACACGGGCTCGGCGACTGTCTGGCTGCTCGCCCTCGGGATGCTGGGTTGTGCGGTCTTCGCCGTCGCCCTGGCGATGGGTGAGGCGGTCGCAGCCCGCCACCGCGCCGAGTCCGCCGCCGATCTCGCGGCGCTGGCGGCCGCCGAGCGTCTGCTGATCGACACCGACGGCGGCTGCGGCCGGGCGGCCCGGATCACGCAGGCGCACGGCGCCGCGCTGGTGTCCTGTACCCCTCGGCTTGAGGAGGATGCCGTCGAGGTGGTCGTGGAGGTGACGGCAGGTCACCTCGCCCTGCCGGTCGGCCCGGCCAGGGCACGCGCCCGGGCAGGCCCGGTCTGGGCATCCACCGGAGCCCCGGACGAGGCGGAGGAGGCAGCTGACGAAGCCGACGCGAGCACCACGATCCGGGCGCGTCCAGGGGCGCGTCCAGAGCCCGTTTCAGAGACCGGAGCAGGGGACCGGGTCTATGCAGGGACCCGGATCCGTACGGTGGCCTGGACCGGTGCGGTGACCCGGACCGGTGGGGTGAAGGCCGCTGCCGCCCCGATCCTTCGGCCCGCTCCTCGGTCCACCCCGCGCCGCCGGCAGCCGGCGTCCCTACCGCGGTATCGCCTCACCCACCCCGGCACCACCGGTCGGGGCCCCGGCGAGCAGCACGTCCAGCAGCCGCACGGCAGCCGCCTTGTCCAACGGGTCGTTCCCGTTGCCGCACTTGGGGGACTGGACGCACGACGGGCAGCCACGCTCGCACTCACAGGCGGCGATGGCGTCCCGCGTGGCCGTGAGCCACTGGACGGCCCGCGTGTACCCGCGCTCGGCGAAGCCGGCCCCGCCCGAGTGGCCGTCGTAGACGAACACGGTGGGCAGGCCGGTGTCGGGATGCAACGGCACCGAGACACCGCCGATGTCCCACCGGTCGCAGGTCGCGAACAGCGGCAGCAGACCGATCGAGGCGTGCTCAGCGGCATGTGCGGCGCCGGGCAGCTGGTCGAACGGGATCTCGGCATCGAACAGCTGGTCCTCCGTCACCGACCACCACACCCCCCGCGTCCGCAGCGTCCGAGGCGGCAGATCGAGTTTGGTCTCCCCGAGGACCTCGCCGGTGGAGATGCGCTTGCGCAGAAAACCCACCACCTGGTTGACCACCTCGACCGAACCGAAGCTCAGCCGGGCCTCGCCCCACTGCTCGGTCCGGTCGGTCGACAGCACCGAGATGGACGTGATGTCGCGGGCAGCCGTGGTGTAGGGCGGGTCGGCTGCCTCCACCAGGGCGACCGAGGTCTCCAGATCGAGGTCCTGCACCAGGAAGGTCCGTCCCTGGTGCAGGTGCACCGCGCCGGTGTGCACGGTGGTGTGCGCGGCGGCCGCGTCGACCGTGCCGAGCAGTCGCCCGGTGGAGGCCTCCACGATCTGGACGGGATTGCCGCCGCTGCCGCGCAGGTCGACCCCGTCGACGGCGCGCTCCCGCCGGGTCCAGTACCAGGATCCGTCCACGCGGCGCCGCAGCAGCCCGCGCCGCTCCAGGACGGGGAGCAGCTGGGCGGTGGACGGGCCGAAGAGGTCCAGGTCGGCCTCGGTGATCGGCAGCTCGGCCGCCGCGGCGCACAGGTGCGGAGCCAGGACGTGCGGGTTGTCCGGGTCGAGCACCGTCGCCTCCACCGGGTTGGCGAAGAGCGCCTCCGGGTGGTGCACCAGATAGGTGTCGAGCGGGTCGTCGCGCGCGATCAGCACGGCCAGCGCACCCTGCGCCTCCCGCCCGGCCCGTCCGGCTTGCTGCCAGAGCGAGGCGCGGGTGCCCGGGTAGCCGGCCAGCAGCACGGCGTCCAGCCCGGAGACGTCGACTCCGAGTTCCAGCGCCGAGGTGGAGGCGAGGCCGAGCAGCCGGCCGGAGTGCAGGTCGCGTTCCAGCGCCCGTCGTTCCTCGGCCAGATAGCCACCGCGGTAGGCCGCGACCCGCCCGGCCAAGGGGTTGCCCAGCAGATCCTGCGCCTGCAGTGCGACCAGCTCGGCCGCCCGCCGGGAACGGACGAACGCGACGGTGCGCGTCCCCGACTCCACCAGGTCGGTGAGCAGGTAGCCGGCCTCGGCGGTCGCCGTGCGTCGGACGGGCGCGCCCTGCTCGCCGACGTGCTCGGTGAGCGGTGGCTCCCACAGCGCGAACACCAGCGGGCCGCGGGGCGAGGCGTCCTCGGTGACGGCGACCGCGGGCAGTCCGGTCAGCCGCTCCGCGGTGACGGCAGGCTCCGCGGTCGTGGCGGAGGCGAGCAGGAAGGTCGGCTGTGTCCCGTAGCGCGCGCAGAGCCGCCGCAGCCGCCGCAGCACCTGTGCGACGTGCGAGCCGAACACACCGCGATAGCTGTGGCACTCGTCGACCACCACGTACCGCAGCGCCTTGAGGAAGGAGGACCAGCGCGCGTGCGCCGGCAGGATGCCCCGGTGCAGCATGTCCGGGTTGGTGAGCACGTACGAGGCGTACTGGCGGACCCACTCGCGTTCCTCGGGCGGGGTGTCGCCGTCGTACAGCGCGACCCGCACCCGCGGCGGCACCAGTTCGGCGGCCCGCCTGCGCTGGTCGGCGGCCAGCGCCTTGGTCGGGGCGAGGTAGAGCGCGGTGGCGCCGCGGCCGTTGCGGGCCTCGGTGCCGTCGAGCAGGCTGCTCAGCACCGGCGCCAGATACCCGAGGGACTTCCCCGACGCGGTGCCGGTGGCGATCACCACGGTCCGGCCGGCCAGGGCGGACTCCATCGCCTCGGTCTGGTGCGCCCACGGCTCGCCCACACCGAGTTCCCTCGCGGCCTCCCGGATTTCCGGACGGATTCCTTCCGGCCAGGAGGAATGGCGCGCGGGACGGGAGGGAAGGTGCTCCGTATGGGTGAGGCGGTCCGACCGGCCCCGGTTGGTGGACAGGGTCTTCAGCAGCGCTTCGGGCGAGGTATGACGGGGCGGCATGAGGACCCAGTGTGTCACCGGCGTGACGGAGAATCGCTGCAAGCCATCGTGCGGGCATGGTCACAGGTGGTTCAATGAGGCCGTGACGGCCGCACGGCCGAGGGACGCACGCTGTAGCTGCTCAGCAGCGGCTTGCCTCGCCCGGCCTGCGACCACGCGGTGGCGGCCGCCCGGCCGAGGATCGCAATGACGTAGCAAGGCAAGGTGCTGGAGGTTCCGTGGACCTGTCCCTGTCGACCCGTACAGTCGGCGATCGCACGGTCGTCGAAGTCGGCGGCGAGATCGATGTGTACACCGCCCCCAAGCTGCGCGAGCAGCTTGTCGAGCTCGTCAACGACGGCAACTACCACCTCGTCGTCGACATGGAGGGCGTTGACTTCCTCGACTCCACCGGTCTCGGCGTGCTGGTGGGCGGGCTCAAGCGGGTTCGTGCGCACGAGGGCTCGCTGCGCCTGGTCTGCAACCAGGAGCGCATTCTGAAGATCTTCCGGATCACGGGCCTGACCAAGGTCTTCCCGATCCACAACTCGGTGGACGACGCCGTCGCCTCCACCGACTGACAGCTTTGCCCGCACCGGCGGGGCCTGCTGTGGCCCCGCCGGTCCGGCGGGGCCCGTGACGGCCCCGCGCCGGGATGCGCGTGCGCACCCCGGCCCACCAGGGAGCAACCCCGGAGGGGGAGGAATGGCAACCGTCGAACTTCGATTCAGTGCGCTTCCCGAGCACGTGCGCACGGCCCGGCTGGTCGCCGCCGCCGTGGCCAGACGCGTGGGGGTCGACGAGTCGGTGCTCGACGAGGTCCGCCTCGCCGTGGGTGAGGCCTGTTCGCGGGCCGTCGGCCTGCACCAGCGCGGCGCCGCCCACGGGGCGATCCGGGTCGCGCTGATCGAGCAGGAGAAGCGTTTCCTCATCGAGGTCGCCGACGAGGCCGGCGACACCTCCGTGTCCTCCCCGGGCTCCGGAGAGAGCGCAGACCCCGGCGAGGACGCCCTCGGCCTGGCCGTGATCACCGGCCTGGTGGAGGACGTCGAGGTCACCAACGGTGGCGAGGGCGGTCTGATCAGGATGAGCTGGCCGGTCTCCACCGCGCCCGTCGCGGTCTGACGCACCTCGTCCATCGGCCCGGCCGATCGGTCGCTTCGCCCGGTTCCGGCGCCCGTCTCGTTCCGCGCGCCCTCTGAGCCTGTCCTCACCGGCCCCCGCCCGGCATTGACAATGTGTTGAAGAGGGCTGTTTCCTGCATCCCGGCGCGACCGGTTTCGGTTCGAGAACGACGGGACGAGTGACACCTCATGCGCATGCGCATCCTCTGGCCGGCCGGACAGGCGACGGCCGAGCTCCGGTCGACGCCCACCTCGGAGAAGCTGTGGGCCGCCCTGCCGATCAGCTCCACCGCCCGTACCTGGGGCGACGAGGTCTACTTCGACGCCGGTGTGAGCGTGCCGCGGGAGCCGGACGCGGCACAGGTCGTGGAGCCCGGCACCGTGGCGTTCTGGACGGACGGGGACAGCCTCGCGCTGCCCTTCGGCCCGACCCCGATCTCCCGCGACGGCGAGTGCCGACTGGCGAGCCCGTGCAACCTGCTCGGGGCGCTGGACGGGGACCCGGCAGTGCTGCGGACCGTCCGCGACGGGGACGCGATCCGGGTCGAGCGGGCATGAGGGCCGTCGGCGGCCACGGCGGGTGGCCGTGTAGGTTCGCAGATCGACGTCCGCGACCGAAAGGCACCCGGTGAACAAGCGACTGCTGACCGTCCCCGCGCTCGGCGCGCTGCTCGCGTTCGGCGCCGTCGCGTGCAGCGACGACAACACGAAGCAGCTCGACGGCTGGGCGAAGAACGTCTGCGACGCCGCGCAGAGCCCGATAGGCCAGTCGCGTGCCGCCCTCGCCGACACCGCCAAGGTGACGGCGGGCGAGGCGCCCGTCGATCTGCAGAAGCGGCTGTCGACCGACCTGGCCGCGCTGGCCAAGGCCAATCAGGGCATCGCCGACGCCGTGGACAAGGCCGGTGCGCCGAAGTCCGAGAACGGGGAGACGGCTCGGACGGACGCGGTGAGCGAGCTCCGGAAGGCCGCCGAGGGCTACCTGGACGTCCAGAAGAAGCTGGACGGTCTGGCCACCACCGACCAGGCGAAGTTCGCGGACGGGCTGCGCAGCGTGGGCGACCAGGTCCAGCAGCTCGCCCAGCTCTCCACCCAGGGGCTGAACCGCCTGCAGACCGGTGAGGCGGGCGACGCGATGAAGCGCCAGCCGGGCTGCAAGGCGGGCGCCGCCCCGGCCCCGGCCGCCACCGGTGCCGTGCCCGCGGGTACCGACCAGGCCGGCTCGGGCGGGGCGGGAACGCAGTCCGCCGCCCCGTCCGGCAACGGCTCCGGCAAGGCCACCGGCAAGCCCTCGGGCGCCGCGTCCGGCAAGGCCTCGGGTGCCGCCGCCTCGCCGTCCGCCGGTGCCTCGGCACAGCAGTCCGACGCCGCCTCGCCGAGCGCCTCCTCGAACTGACCGGGCTGCTTCCCGCCTGATCGGGCTGCTCCCCGCCGGGCGGCGGGCCGGGCCGTTCCCCTTTGCCCGGCGGGTCGGGTCGCTCCGGAACACCCGAGCGGCCTGGCGGGCAGGCCGGGGCGCGCCGGTGCCGCGCGCTTCGGCGGGCGCGGCGGCTGCGCTCGTCACCGGCCGCAGCCGCGCGACAATGGCGGGGTGACCAACAGCCCTACCCCCGATCCCGCCCGCCTCGCCAGGCTCCGTGAGGCGCTGCTAGCCGCCCAGTACACCGCCGACGGCTGCCTCGACCTGCTCGGCCCCACCGCGTACGCCGCCCTCGCGCGCAGCGAGACGGTGCCCGCCCTGCGGGCGACCCGGGGCGGCAGCCCGCTGGAGACCCTGGTGCGGCTGTTCCTGCTGCAGCAGCCCGTCCCGCGGGCGGCCGCCGAGGTCGCCCTTCCGGTCGAGGACTGCCTGGCCGACGGCTGGCTCGCCGAGGACGGCGGCGAGGTACGGGCGACGGTCGACGTGCGCCCGTACGCCAACGAGGTCGCCGGGCTGCCGAGTGCCGACGCCTGGGTCGTCTCCGACCTCGGCTGCGCGGTGGGCGGGGCCGGCGGCATCGGCGCCGGCGACAGCAGCGGTGGCGTGGCGCGCCGCGACCTGGTGCTCGGTGTGGGCGGCGCCTCCACCACGTTGGCCAACCTGGCGGTGCGGCGGCCCGTCCGGTCGGCGCTGGACCTCGGGACCGGCTCCGGTGTGCAGGCGTTGCACGCGGCCCGGCACGCCCAGCACGTCACCGCGACCGACCTGAACGCTCGGGCGCTGCAGTTCGCACGGCTCACCCTGGCACTCTCCGGCTTCGATAACACCGAGACCGCCGAGGGCAGCCTCTTCGAGCCGGTCGCGGACAAGCGGTACGACCTGATCGTCTCCAACCCGCCGTTCGTGATCTCGCCGGGCAGCCGCTTCGTCTACCGGGACGGCGGCATGGCCGGCGACGACCTGTGCCGGAGCATCGTCCGTGGTGCCGCCGCCCACCTGGAGCCGGGCGGCTACTGCCAGCTGCTGGCGAACTGGCAGCACGTCAAGGGCGAGGACTGGCACGAGCGGCTGGCCGGCTGGGTGGCCGGCACCGGCCTGGACGCCTGGGTGGTGCAGCGGCAGGTCCAGGACATCGCCGAGTACGCCGAACTGTGGCTGCGCGACGGCGGCGACCACCTGGGCCGGGGCGCCGACTACCGGGCGCGGTACGGCGAGTGGCTGGACGGCTTCGAGGCGGCCGGTGTCGAGGGCGTCGGCTTCGGCTGGATCACCCTGCGGGCGGGCGGTGCGGCCGAGCCGACCGTGCGGATCGAGGAGTGGCCGCACCCGGTCGAGCAGCCGCTCGGCCCGCACATCGAGGAGTGGTTCGCCCGTCAGGACTTCCTCCGCGCGCACGACGACGCGGCGCTGCTCTCGGCCCGCTACGTGCTCGCCGAGGAGGTCGTCCAGGAGCAGGTCGGCGCGCCGGGTGCGGAGGACCCCGAGCATGTGATCCTGCGTCACAACCGGGGCATGCGGCGGGCGACCAAGGTGGACACGGTCGGTGCCGGCTTCGTGGGCGCCTGCGACGGCAGCCTCGCGGCGGGCGACATCGTGGACGCGATCGCCCACCTGCTGGGGGAGGAGCGCGTCGTGCTGCGCGACCGGGTCCCGGAGTCGCTGCGTTTGCTCACCGAGCAGGGCTTTGTGGCACCGGTCGCCCCCTGACCCGGTGCCGCGGCGGCGAGGCGACGCGACCGGTCGGCAGTACAGCGGGCAGGCAGCACAGCGGGGCGGCCGGTGCCGTGGTGGCCGCCCCGGGTGCGCCCGACGCGCGGGCCGGCGGGGTCACGGGTGGAACAGCTCGCTGATCCTGGTGATCCGGCCGGCGGAGTCCACGGTGATGTCGTAGGCGCCGCCGTAGCAGGAGTACGGGGCGGCGACCTCGCGGTTGTGCGCGCAGTCCTCGGCGTGCGCGGCGAACTCGGCCAGGCTCACGGCCTTGGGCGCCATCGTGCTGCTCATGGCGAACAGCTCGGCGGTGGCGCTCGGGGCGAAGGTGTAGGCGGAGGCCGCGCCGGTGGGCTCGTAGTAGCCGTCGTCGTCGATGTCGGGCCCGCAGACCAGGCGGGTCTGCGTCGCGGTGACCTTGGCCGCGGTGGCGGCGGTGACGTTGACGACCTTGTGGCCGGGCCGCTGGGCGGCGGCGGTGCAGTCGGCGGCCGGCTTGCCGCTGCCGGAGGGCTTGGCCGTGCCGCTGTGCGAGGCGGACGGCCTGGTGCTCGCCTTGGCCGTCCCGCTCGGCCGGGCCGAGGGCGAGGAGGAGGACGAGGCGGCGGACGAGGGGCTCGCGGAGGCGGAAGCCGGGTCGCTCGCGGCCGGGGCGGCGGTGTCCGCGCCGGAACCGTTCGGGTCGCAGGCGGTGAGGGCCAGGGTAGCCGCGCCGAGCAGGGCGGCGGTGGCGATGAGACGGCGTGCGGACATGGTGGTTCTCCCCCCGAGTTCGGCCGACGGGCACCGGCCGGTGTGGTGTCGGTACTGGTGTACCCGCCGCAGGCCCGGTGCGGGGCGGTCGTAGCGGGGCTGTGACAGCCCGGGCGGAGCCGTTACGCGGGCGGCGCGCCCGTGACGTTCCGCGACTCCTCGCGGCCCCCGGCAGCCACTGCAGCCCCTGCCGGAACTCCGTCCACAGGCCTCGTTCACCTTGCCGTCCCCGGGATGTTCCCCGTCGTACGTCGAACGTCAGTCCGGGGTTGTCCGCGGGCTGCCAGGCTCCGTCCACAGCTTGTGGACGAGCGCGCTCGGGACGGCGCGGCGTACCGGTGGACTGAGGCCAGGGAGGGCGGGACGGTGGAGACGCCGACGGCGGTCGCGGCAGGTGCGGTACTGACGTTCTTCGGCAGCGCACTGCTGCTCTGGTGCGCCGCCGAGTTGCGCCTTCGCCACCACCTGCGCCGGCACGGCATACCGGCGACCGCCCGCGTCGTCGCGGACGGCGACCCGTACGGCGAGCTCTACGGCGACACCTTCGGCGAACTCGACAGCGCGCCGCTGCTCTCCTACACCGCGCTCCCCGAGGTCGAGGTCCTGCCGGTGTCCGGTGCCGAGGCCGGACGGGCCCGCCCCGTCCGGGCCGCCGAGACCGTGCTGGCCCGCCCCCGCGGGAGCACCCCGCTGCGCCGCCCGTCCCGGCTGGTGCCGGGTGCGATGGTGCAGGTCATGTACGACGCGCGGCGCCCGAGCCGGGTCGTCCTGGCCGGTACCGACATGCTGCCGACGCTGGCCACCGACGTGTTCTGGGCAGTGCTCGGCACCGGCGCGCTGGCCGGAGGCCTCGGCCTCTTCGCCTCGCTGCTGGCCGACTGACCCGCCCGCAGCCCCGCAGCCCGGCAGCCCCGCAGCCTGCCCGACGGCCCGGCTGCCCGACCCACCCGACCTCGGGCCGGAGACGGCAAGGCGGGTGGGCCGGAGACCGCAAGGCGCGTCCGGTCCCTTCGTCCACAGCTGGTCCGGCGCCGTTCCGGGCGGCGTGGATCCGTCCGGATCCGGCCTCCGCACTGGCCGGCAACCCCCTCCGTGGGGCGCGCGGCCTCGTGGTCGGGTTACCGTTCGAGTGGCGTCGGTCGGCCTTGCCGGTGAAAAAGCCGGAACCGTCCGTTTGACAAGGGTGGCCAGGGTACGGTCACACTCCGCTGGTGGGGTCGTCGCGCAGCGACAGCCCCGGACGGCGGAAGGACGGGCGGAGTTCCTCCCCCGCCGCCCGCGCCGCCAGCACACATAACGACCGGGAGAGAAGAGCGAAGGTGTCCCCGAGCAGCGAGACCGCGCACGGCAAGCGACTCGTCATTGTCGAGTCGCCGGCCAAGGCCAAGACGATCAAGGGCTACCTCGGCCCCGGCTACATCGTCGAGGCCAGCGTCGGGCACATCCGGGACCTGCCCGGCACAGCCGCCGAGGTACCGGACCGCTACACCGGCGAGGTACGCCGGCTCGGGGTCGACGTCGACCACGACTTCGCCCCCATCTATGTGGTCAACCCCGACAAGAAGTCGCAGGTGACCAAGCTCAAGTCGCTGCTCGCGGAGTCCGACGAGCTCTTCCTCGCCACCGATGAGGACCGCGAGGGCGAGGCCATCGCCTGGCACCTGCAGCAGGTGCTGAAGCCCAAGGTGCCGGTGCACCGGATGGTCTTCCACGAGATCACCAAGGACGCCATCCAGGAGGCCGTCCGCAACCCGCGCGACCTGAACCAGCGCCTGGTCGACGCCCAGGAGACCCGCCGCATCCTCGACCGCCTGTACGGCTACGAGGTCTCCCCGGTGCTGTGGAAGAAGGTCATGCCGAAGCTGTCGGCGGGCCGCGTGCAGTCGGTCGCCACCCGGCTGATCGTCGAGCGCGAGCGGGAGCGGATCGCGTTCCGCTCCGCCTCCTACTGGGACCTGGTCGGCACCTTCTCCACAGGCCGCACCGCGGCCGACGCCGCCAACCCGGAGAACTTCGGCGCCCGGCTGGTCGCCGTCGACGGCAAGCGCATCGCGACCGGCCGCGACTTCGGCCCGGACGGACGACTGCGTGACACCGCCCAGGCCGCGAACACCCTGCACCTCGACGAGCAGGCCGCCCGCGCGCTGGCCGCCGCCCTGGAGCAGACCGCGTTCGCCGTCCGCAGCGTCGAGTCCAAGCCCTACCGCCGCTCCCCGTACGCTCCGTTCCGCACCACCACCCTCCAGCAGGAGGCCAGCCGCAAGCTGGGCTTCGGCGCCAAGCGGACGATGCAGGTCGCGCAGAAGCTGTACGAGAACGGCTTCATCACCTACATGCGCACCGACTCGACCACGCTGTCGGAGACCGCGGTCACCGCCGCCCGCGCCCAGGTCACCCAGCTGTACGGCGCCGACTACCTGCCGGACGCGCCGCGCGTCTACGCCAGCAAGGTCAAGAACGCCCAGGAGGCGCACGAGGCGATCCGCCCCTCCGGCGACCGCTTCCGCACCCCCGCCGAGACCGGCCTGTCCGGCGACGACTTCCGGCTGTACGAGCTGATCTGGATGCGCACGGTCGCCTCCCAGATGAAGGACGCGGTCGGCCAGTCCGTCACCGTCCGGGTCGGCGGTCGCTCCGCCGACGGCCGGGACGCCGAGTTCTCCGCCTCCGGCAAGATCATCACCTTCCACGGCTTCCTCAAGGCCTACGTCGAGGGCGCCGACGACCCCAACGCCGAACTCGACGACCGCGAGCGCCGACTGCCGCGCGTCGCCGAGGGCGACCCGCTCGCCGCCGAGCGGCTCACCCCCGAGGGCCACGCCACCAAGCCCCCGGCGCGTTACACCGAGGCCTCGCTGGTCAAGGAGCTGGAGGACCGCGAGATCGGCCGCCCCTCCACCTACGCCTCGATCATCGACACGATCATCAACCGCAAGTACGTCTTCAAGAAGGGCACGGCGCTCGTCCCGTCCTTCCTCTCCTTCGCCGTGGTGAACCTGCTGGAGAAGCACTTCGGCCGGCTCGTCGACTACGACTTCACCGCCAAGATGGAGGACGACCTCGACCGGATCGCGGCCGGCCAGGCCGAGTCCGTGCCGTGGCTGAAGCGCTTCTACTTCGGCGAGGTCGCGGGCACCGCCGCGGGCAGCGCCGCCGAGGCCGGCAACGGCGACGGCGACCACCTGGGCGGCCTGAAGGAGCTCGTCACCGACCTCGGCGCGATCGACGCCCGGGAGATCAGCTCCTTCCCGCTGAGCGACGAGATCACCCTGCGGGTCGGCCGCTACGGCCCGTACGTCGAGAAGGCCGCCGCGGTCGAGGGCGAGCCGGGCCAGCGCGCCGACGTCCCCGACGACCTGCCGCCGGACGAGCTCACCGTCGAGCTCGCCGAGGAGCTGCTCGCCAAGCCCAGCGGCGAGCGCGTGCTCGGCACCGACCCGGAGGGCGGCCACCCGCTCGTCGCCAAGGACGGCCGCTACGGCCCCTACGTCACCGAGGTGCTGCCCGAGGGCACCCCGAAGACCGGCAAGAACGCGGTCAAGCCGCGCACCGCCTCGCTCTTCAAGACGATGTCGCTGGACACCGTCACCCTCGAGGACGCGCTGAGGCTGCTCTCGCTGCCCCGCGTGGTCGGCACCGACCCAGAGGGCAACGAGATCACCGCGCAGAACGGCCGCTACGGCCCCTACCTCAAGCGCGGCACCGACTCCCGGTCGCTGACCGACGAGGACCAGCTGTTCACCATCACCCTGGACGAGGCGCTGGTCATCTACGCCCAGCCCAAGCAGCGCGGGCGCGCGGCCGCCGCCGCCCCGCTCAAGGAGCTCGGCACCGACCCGGTCAGCGAGCGCCCGGTGGTCGTCAAGGACGGTCGCTTCGGCCCGTACGTGACCGACGGCGAGACCAACGCGACGCTCCGCAAGGACGATGACGTCGAGACGATCACCCCGGAGCGCGGCTACGAGCTCCTCGCCGAGAAGCGCGCCCGAGGGCCGGTGAAGAAGACGGCCAAGAAGGCACCCGCCAAGAAGGTCGCGGCCAAGAAGACGACGGCGAAGAAGACGGCCGTCAAGAAGACGGCCGCCGCCAAGACCACGGCTGCCAAGACGACGGCCACGAAGACGGCCGCGAAGAAGACGGCCGCCAAGAAGGCCGCGGCTCCCGCCCCCGACGAGGACTGAGCCGGAACTCCGCCACGCGGGCCCGCACCTTCGGGTGCGGGCCCGCGCTGCGTCACAACCGTGTCATGACCGGCTTCCGGAACCCCGTCCGCCCCTTGGGCCCTGGGGCCCGACCGCTACGCTGACGGTATGACGAGTGAGGAGCAGACCACCGGTCCCAGCCCTGCCCCGCCCGACCGTCCGGAGGTCTCGCCGGCCGGGACACCCGGTGAACGGGCCCGGGCGCTGCTCAGGCTCCGGCCCTACCGCCGACTGTGGACGGCCCAGCTCGTCGGCGGCACCGCGGACCGCCTCGCGCTGCTGGTCCTCGTCCCGCTGACGGTGGTCGCCGCTGCGCTCGGCGGCCAGTTCGGCGACGGGTACCGGGCATTCGCGCTCGCCGTCGCCGCCGTGTTCACCGCGCGGATGCTCGCCACCGTCCTGTTCGGCGCCGCCCTGCTCGGCCCGGTGCACACCCTGGTCGGCGAGAAGCTCGACCGTCGCTGGGTGCTCGTCGGGGCGGACGTGCTGCGCGCCGTGCTGATCGGCGTCGCAGCCTGGTGGTCGACCTGGATGCCCGGCACCGCCACCTGGCTGCTGCTCGGCACCGTGTTCCTCACCGGCGCCGCCGAGCGGGTCTGGGCGATCGCGAAGGCCGCCGCCGTCCCCGGCCTGCTGCCGCCCGCCGACCCGTACGCCCCCGCCGAGCGGCGCAAGCCCTCGCCCGCCTCGCTGGACGCCGTCCGCACCGTGGACGACCGGACCGGCTGGGGCACCGTGCCGCTCGCCGCGACCGCCCTGATCGTCTTCACCCTGCTCAACAACGTCCTCGCCGCGCTCGGCACGGACTGGCTGAGGGTCCATCAGACGACCTCCGCCGCGGTCGGCGCCGCCCTGCTGTTCGCCGCCTCCGCCGTCCTGCTCTTCCTGCAGGAGCTGCCGGCCGGCCCCGCCGCCGCCCCGCACTCCCCGCTGCAGGGCCTGCGCGCCCCCGTCGACGCCACCCCCGGCAAGGCGCTCGGCAAGGGCCGCACCGGCTCCGCCCCGTACTTCACCTTCGCCGTCGCCGCCGCGTACGCCTCGATGGCGGGCGTCGCCTCGCTCGGCCTGCTGACCGCGCTGGAGCACCGGGCCGGCCCGATCGGCTACGGCCTGGTCGTCCTCGCCGCGGGCCTCGCCCCGGCCGCCGGCGTCCGGCTCACCCGGGCCACCCTGCCCGCGTTCTCCCGCCGCCGTCTGCTCACGCTCGCCCTCCTCGTCGAGGGCGTGGCGCTGATCCTGGCCGGCCTCGTGCTGGACTTCGTCCTCGTCCTGCTGCTCACCGTGCTGGCCGGCGTCGCCGCCGGGCTGACCGTGTCGGTCGGCCGCACCCTGCTCGCGCAGGAGGTCGAGGAGGCCCGGCTGCCCAAGGTCACCGAGCACCTCTACGCGGTGCTGCGGGCCGTCGTCGGCAGCGCGCTGATCGCCGTCCCTCTGATCGCCGCCGCGTACGGCGAGGTCACCCTCGGCCGGGTCGAGCCCGGCAGCTTCACCTTCATCCACGACGGCGCCGCACTCGCGGTCTCCACGGCCGGCCTGCTCACCCTGGTGCTGGCCGCGGTCGTGCTGCTGCGCACCGACGACCGCCGCGGGGTGACCCGGTTCAGCAAGGAGCTGTTCCAGGCCGTCCGCGGCGGCACCGAGCCGGCCCCGCACCGCACCACCGGCACCGGCTTCTTCATCGCATTGGAGGGCGGCGACGGCGCCGGCAAGTCCACCCAGGCCCAGGCACTGGCCGAGTGGATCCGCGCCAAGGGCCACGAGGTGGTGCTCACCCGGGAGCCCGGCGGCAGCCCGGTCGGCCAGCGGCTGCGCGGCCTCGTCCTGGACGTCGGCAACACCGGCCTCTCGCACCGCGCCGAGGCGCTGATCTACGCCGCCGACCGCGCCGAGCACGTCGAGAACGTCATCCGGCCCGCCCTGGCCCGCGGCGCAGTGGTGATCACCGACCGCTACATGGACTCGTCCATCGCCTACCAGGGCGCCGGCCGCGACCTCGCCGCCACCGAGATCGCCCGGATCTCCCGCTGGGCCACCGGCGGGCTCGTCCCGGACCTCACCGTGGTGCTGGACGTCGACCCGGCCGCCGCCCGCGAGCGGTTCACCGAGGCGCTGGACCGGCTGGAGTCCGAGCCGACCGAGTTCCACGCCCGGGTCCGGGCCGGCTTCCTGGCACTGGCCGCCGCCGACCCCGCCCGGTACCTGATCGTCGACGCCGGCCAGCAGCCCGCCCAGGTGACCACCGCGATCCGCCACCGGCTCGACCGCGAGCTGCCGCTCTCCGACCAGGAGAAGGCCGCCCGCGTCGAGCAGGATCGCCTCGCCCGCGAGGCCGCCGAACGCCGGGCCGCCGAGGAGGCCCGCCTCAAGGCCGAGGCCGAGGAGGCCGAGCGGAAGCGGCAGGCGCTGCTGGAGGAACTGCGCGCCGAGCAGGCCGAGAAGGAGCGACTCGCCAAGCTGGAGGCCGAGCGGGCCGCCGCCGAGGAGGCCCGCAAGGCCGCCGAGGCCGCCCGTCTCCGGGCCGAGGCGGAGGCGAAGGAACTCGCCGAGGTGGAGGCCCACCGCCGCGCCGCCGAGGAGGCCCGGCTGAAGGTCGAGGCCGCCGAGCGCGAGCGCCGGGAGGCGGAGGCCGCCGCCCAGGCCGAGATCCAGCGGCAGCGGGAGCTGCAGCGGGCCGAGCAGCGCCGCCGTGCGGAGGAGGCCCTGCAGCGCGCCGAGGAGGCCCGGCTGAAGGCCGAGACGGAGGCTGCCGCCGCGTCCGCCGCCGTGACCGCGGAGCTGCCGCAGGTCGCGCCCGCCGGGGACGGCGAGACCACTCGCGAGATTCCGGAGCCGGAGCGCCGGGCTGCGGTGCGGGCGGCCGAGGAGAACGGGTCGGCCGACCCGACGGCCGTCCTGCCGACCGTCCCCGCCGTGGACGAGACGGCCGTGCTGCCCAAGGCGGAGCGGGCGGACTTCCGCAAGGCGCCGCAGGTCGACGAGACGGCCGTGCTGCCGAAGGCGGACGAGACCGCGGTGCTGCCGAAGGCCGAGCGGGCGGACTTCCGCAAGGCGCCGCTGCCCGACGAGACGGCCGTGCTGCCGAAGGCGGACGAGACCGCGGTGCTGCCCAAGGCCGGTCCGGCGGGTGTCGACCCGGTGCCGCCCGGGCTGTGGCGGGAGGAGTCGTCCCCCGAGACCACCCGGGAACTCACGCCGGTCGACCGGCCGCGCCCGTCCTGGGCCGAGGAGACGCCGATGGACGATCTCCCGAGCCTCACCGACAGCCTGCTGGGCTCGCGCGACCAGTGGTCCCAGTGGGAGCCCGACGAGGACGACGACGGCGGCGAGGGCCCGGACCGCCGCGGCTGGGGCCGTAAGCGCCGCCGCGACTGAGCCGCCCCCGGCCGCGCGGCCGGGGAGCGACGGCAACGGACGGGCACCGTGGTCTGAAAGACTGCGGTGCCCGTTTCGACGTCCGCAGCCCCCTGAGGAAGCCCGTACCCGTGACCGTCGCCGCAGCCGCTCCGCCCGTTCGTGCCACCGAGGCCGCCGCACCGGGAGCGGCCCGCAGAGCCGGCACCGGTCGGCTGCAGGCACTGGACGGCCTGCGGTTCGTGGCCGTCCTGCTGGTCGTCTTCTACCACTACGTCGCGTTCGGCTCCGACTGGGGCCGTCCGCGCGCCGAGCTCTTCCCGCTGCTCCACCTGCCGGCCGCCTACGGCTGGATGGGTGTGCAGCTGTTCTTCCTGATCAGCGGCTTCGTGATCTGCCTGAGCTGCTGGGGACGCTCGCTCGCCGACTTCCTGAGCTCGCGGGTGGTGCGGCTGTTCCCGGCGTACTGGTTCGCGGTGCTGCTCACCACGGCGGTGCTGGCCGCGGTTCCCGGTGGCAGCCGGCCGCGGGCGGCACGGGACGTGCTGACCAACCTGACGATGATGGAGTACCCGTTCGGGGCACCCTACGTCGACGGCGTGTACTGGAGCCTGTGGGTCGAGGGCCGCTTCTACCTGATCTTCGCCGTGGTGGTGGCGCTCGGCCTCACCTACCGCCGGGTGCTCGCCTTCTGCCTGCTCTGGTCCGCGGCCGGGGTGCTCGCCGTGGCGGCGCCCGGCGAGCAGCTGCTGCAGGTGCTGGCGATGCCCGAGTACTGCTGGTTCTTCATCGGCGGCCTGGCCTTCTACCTGATCCGGCGGTTCGGCCCGGACCTGCTGCTCTGGCTGCTGGTCGGGTTCACCTTCCTGGCGGGCTGCCGGTCCGTGCTGCCCACCTACCGCTTCGTCGCCGCCCAGGCCGGCTACCCGGTGCCGGAGTGGGGTGTGGTGGCGCTGCTCGCGGTGTTCTACCTGCTGATGGCCGCCGTCGCACTGGACTGGTTCCGTGCCGTGCAGTGGCGCTGGCTGACCACCGCCGGCGCCGTCACCTACCCGCTGTACCTGCTGCACGAGTACATCGGCTGGGAGGTCATCGGCACCGTCGGCACCAGGGTCGACCCCGGGCTGCTGATCGGCGCCCTGCTGGTCGCGATGATCGCCGCCTCGTGGCTGGTGCACCGCTTCGTGGAGCGGCCCGCCGCCCGCTGGCTGCGGCCCCGGCTGGCGGCCTCATTCGCCAAGGTGCGCGGCGTGCCGATGCCGACCCGGCGCCCCGTCGCCGGGTCGCACACCCCGGTGGAGGGGCCCGCCCGCACACCCGGGGACGGCCACGCCGGGCCCGCCGGGGACCGCGGGATCCCGGTGTCCCACCACGGTGTCGGCGACGGGCGTTAGGCTCGGGGGACCCGGCGGGCAGGCGGCCGGGACGGACGGTGGGCAGGCAGGGAGTACGGCGTGAGCGTGTGGGACGACCTGGTCGGCCAGGACCGCGTGGTCGAGCAGCTGTCTGCGGCCGCCCGCGCGGCACGGGCCACCGTCGCCGCCGGACGGGCCGCCGGCACGAGTGCCGCCGAGTCCGGCGGCAACGCCTCGATGATGACCCACGCCTGGCTGTTCACCGGTCCGCCCGGCGCCGGCCAGACCACCGCGGCCCGCGCCTTCGCGGCCGCCCTCCAGTGCACCAGCCCAGACCTCGAACTCGGCGGCACACCCGGCTGCGGTTTCTGCGACGGCTGCCACACCGTCCTCTCCGGCAGCCACGCCGACGTGAAGTACGTCCGCACCGACGGCCTCTCCATCGGCGTCGGCGACATGCGCGACCTGGTGCTGCGTGCCGCCAGCTACCCGACCGGCGGCCGCTGGTCGGTGATCCTCGTCGACGCCGCCCACCGGCTCACCGAGGCCGCCGCCAACGCCCTGCTCAAGGGCGTCGAGGAGCCCTCGCCGCGCACCGTCTGGCTGCTGTGCGCGCCCTCCGTCCAGGACGTACTGCCCACCATCCGCTCCCGCTGCCGGCTGCTGGTGCTGCGCACCCCGTCCGCCGAGGCGGTCGCCGACATGCTGGTCCGCCGGGACGGCGTCGACCCCGGCCCAGCCCACGCCGCCGCCCTCGCCGGCCAGGGTGACATCGACCGGTCCCGCCGGCTCGCCGTCGACGAGCAGGCCCGCGCCCGCCGGGCCGAGGTGCTGCGCATCCCGCTGGAGGTCGCCGACGTCGGAGGCTGCCTCGCCGCGGCGCAGCGCCTCGTCGACACCGCCAAGGCCGACGCCGAGGCCCTCGCCGAGACCCAGGACGCCAAGGAGACCGAGGACCTGCGGGCCGCGTACGGCGCCGCGGAGGGCAGCCGGGCCCCGCGGGGCATGGCCGGTGCGGTCAAGGAACTGGAGAAGCGGCAGAAGAGCCGCGCCACCCGCACCCGGCGGGAGACCCTCAACAGCGCCCTGCTCGACCTGCTCGGCTTCTACCGGGACGTCCTCGCCCTGCAGTTCGGCGCCGCCGGGCCGCTCGCCAACGAGGACCACCGGCCCGCCCTCGACCGGGTCGCCGCCGCCGGGCCGGCCGAGTCCACCCTCCGCAGGATCGAGGCCGTCCTCGCCTGCCGCGAGGCGCTCGACCGCAACGTCGACCCGCTGCTCGCCGTCGAGGCGATGACGCTCGCCCTCCGGGCCGGCTGACCCGCCCGCCGGGCCCTCCGCGCCGGCCGATTCGCGCGCCCGGCGTGCGGAGTTGACCCGGCGTCGGCCGGGTGTCGGAGCGGGCTTCTGGGTGACGGCATGTCACCTCGCTCGTTCGAGTGAACGTCGGACGGCGCCCGCCCGGCCCCCGCCGCCTCGCGCGGCCCGTTGTGCACCCTGTGGACGGTCGGTCCGAAAGCCGTGGTCCGGCGACCGTGCTCCCCCTGAGGTGGTGCGCCCCATGTCCCGTCCGCTCCTCGTCGTACCCCTGCTGGCCGCCGCCGCGGCCGGGCTCCGGTTCGGCCGCTCCACCCTCACCGGCTGGCGCGACCTCCGGGCCGCCCGCACCTACGGACTCACCGCCGAGCAGCGCCCGCTGCTGCTGCGCGCCGCTGCCGCCCTGGTCTGCCTGGTCGGTGCCGCGGTCCTGGCCGCCGCCGTCCTGCCCGGCCGCGCACCCGGCGGCTGGGGCCGGGCGAAGCACGTCCGGGCCGAGGCGGCGCCCATTCCGGCTCCCGCCGCTCCGACCCCTGCTGCTGCCGTGGCCGACCAGGGCGGGCCGGTCACGGCACCGACCTCCGCAAGCACCCGGCCGCTGCCGCCCGAGGCCACCGCCTTCACCTCGATCGGGCACCCCGCCGAGGGCGAGCTGATGGAGGCCAAGGTCCCCGGGCCGGACGGCCGGCCCCGCACCGTCCGGGTCTGGCTCCCCGCCCAGTACCGCACCGACCAGCAGGCCCGCTTCCCGGTGATCGTCCTGCACTCCGGCACCCCCCGGAAGACCGCGGACACCGAGCTGCCCGACATCTTCGACGGCGTCGCCTCCGCGGTGAACCTCGGCCGCTCCCGGCCCTTCGTGGTGGTCGCCCCGGAGGCCCCGAACGGCACCGAACACCCCTGCGACCTCGTCGCCGCCGCACCGCAGGCCGTCGCCGACGACGCCGCGCTGCGCACCGCCGTGACCACCGCCTTCCGCACCCTGCCCGCCGGCCCCGGCGACTGGGGCGCGCTCGGCGTCGAGGCCGGCGCCCCCTGCGCGGCCGCCGCCGGGCTGGCCCGGCCCGACCTGTACGGTGCGGCCGCCGCGGTCTCCGGGCGCTACGACACCGACGCCCTCGCCGAAGCCGGTGCCGAGGCCCCCGCCGACACCGCCGGCCGGCTGCTGCTGGCCGCCGCCAAGGCCGACGGCGCGGGCGTCGGCGCCGCCCGCGCCCTGCAGACCGCACTGCACGGCGGCAAGGGCCCCGCCGCCAAGGCCGAGGTCAAGGTCTCCGACATCGTGCAGGACTACACCCACGAGCGGGAGCGCCTGCGGCTCGTCCGGGTGGCCGTGCAGTACCTCGCCGAGAGCCTCGCCCGGCCGAACTGAACCCCGCCCTGGCCGACCGCCCCGGGCGGTCGGCGGACCCCGGACCCGCCGGGGTGTCGGCACCGGGGCGCCCCGGGGAGCGACCGATACGCTGGGGACGGACCGGCGATCACACCGCCGACCCCGCGACCGGCCCGCGCCAGCACCGCCGTTCCGCGCCGCGCCGCGCCCGAGGGAGACCCACACCATGCGAGCCACCCGGCGGAACCGTCCCGCGACCGCCGTGCTGGCCGCCGCAGCCGCCTCGGCCCTGCTGCTGGCCGGCTGCACCTCCGGCGGCTCGCCGGCCGCCGGCCCGGGTGCCACCGGTACCCCCGGCGCCTCCGCGGGCGGCTCCCAGGCCGCGGCGAACGCCGCGCCGCTGCAGCCGCTGCCCGAACAGACCCCCGCGGCCCTCGCCCCGTACTACGCGCAGAAGCTCGACTGGAAGGCCTGCGACGGCGAGTTCGAGTGCGCGCAGTTCAAGGTCCCGCTCGACTACGCCCAGCCCGCCGGCGGGGACATCACCCTCGCCGCCGTCCGCAAGCCCGCCACCGGCGGCACCCAGCGGATCGGCTCCCTGCTGCTCAACCCCGGCGGCCCCGGCGGCTCCGCCGTCGACTACCTGGAGGCCGTCTCCCGCGGCTACGACCCGCAGATCCGCGCCGCCTACGACCTCGTCGGCCTCGACCCGCGCGGCGTCGGTCGCTCCGCCCCGGTCAGCTGCCTCTCCGGCGACCGGATGGACGCCTACGCCGCCACCGACATCACGCCCGACGACCAGGCCGAGACCGACGCCCTGATCGCCGCCGACAAGGAGTTCGCGGCGGCCTGCAAGGCCAAGTCCGGCGCCGTCCTCGGCCATGTCTCCACCGTCGAGGCCGCCCGCGACATGGACGTCCTGCGCGCCCTGGTCGGCGACGACAAGCTGCACTACCTCGGCAAGAGCTACGGCACCTTCCTCGGCGCCACCTACGCCGGCCTCTTCCCGAGCCGGGTCGGCCGGATGGTCCTCGACGGCGCCATGGACCCGTCCCTCGACTCCAGGGCCGGCAACCGCACCCAGGCCGGCGGCTTCGAGACCGCCTGGGCCGCCTTCGCCAAGGACTGCGCCAAGCGCGAGGACTGCCCCCTCGGCCGCACCGAGCAGGAGATCGGCGAACGGCTCACCGCGCTCTTCCGGCAGATCGACGCCAAGCCGCTGCCCACCGACTCCGCCCGCCCGCTCACCGAGGCCCAGGCCACCACCGGCGTCATCGAGGCGATGTACGCCGAGTTCCTCTGGCCCCAGCTGCGCACCGCGCTCGCGGACGCGGTGGCCGGCGACGGCACCGCACTGCTCGCGCTCTCCGACGAGTACTACGAGCGCGCCGAGGACGGCAGCTACCCCAACCTGATGGCCGCCAACATGGCCGTCAACTGCCTCGACCTGCCCGCACCGTTCACCGGCCCCGAGGAGGCCCGCGCCGCCGAGGCGGACTTCGCCGCGGCCTCCCCGCACTTCGGCCGGGACATGGCCTGGATGGCGCTCTCCTGCGCCTACTGGCCGGACCGCCCCACCGGGCAGCCGCACACCGTCCGGGCCGCCGGTGCGGCACCGATCGTCGTCGTCGGCACCACCCGCGACCCGGCCACCCCGTACGCCTGGGCACAGTCGCTGGCCGGCCAGCTGGAGTCCGGCCGGCTGATCACCTACGACGGCGACGGCCACACCGCCTACGGGCGGCGCAACTCCTGCGTGGACGGCGCGGTCAACCGCTACCTGCTGGGCGGCGAGGCGCCGGCGCAAGGGACGCGCTGCGCCAAGTAGCGCCCGGTCCGGTCCCGGTGTCCATCAGGTAAGACCCGTACCTCGCCGACGGTCCTGGCGGATAACATGGTGCGCCCCCGTGTGTCCCGCCGTCCCGACAGGAGCGTCCCCGTGCTCGGAGTCAACGACCTGGCGACGTACGTCCTCGGCGCCCTGGTCATCGTCCTGCTGCCCGGCCCGAACTCGCTGTACGTCCTGTCCGTCGCCGCCCGCAAGGGCGTCCGCACCGGCTACCGGGCCGCCGCGGGCGTCTTCATCGGCGACTTCACCCTGATCAGCCTCACCGCCCTCGGCGCCTCCTCGCTGCTGGAGGCCAACCCGGCGGTCTTCGCCGTCGTGAAGTTCGGCGGCGCCGCCTACCTGCTGTGGATCGGCATCGGCATGGTCCGGGCCGCCCGCCAGCTCTGGCGCGAGCGGCGGGCCGCAGCCGACGCGATCGACGCGGTGGAGACCGCCGAGGCCCTGCCGGAGAACAGCGAGAACCCGTTCCGCCGGGCGCTGGTGATCAGCCTGCTCAACCCGAAGGCCATCCTCTTCCTGCTCTCCTTCTTCACCCAGTTCGTCGACCCGTCCTACGGCATGCCGGCGCTCTCCTTCGGCCTGCTCGGCGGCATCCTGCAGACCTTCAGCGTCCTCTACCTGTCCCTGCTGATCTTCGCCGGCACCAGCCTCGCGACCGCCTTCCGCCGCCGCAAGCGCCTCTCCGCGGGCCTCACCAGCGGCGTCGCCCTGCTCTTCGCCGGCTTCGCCGCCAAGCTCGCCGTCTCCTCCGCCTGAGCTCCGCAGCCCCCGCGCCCCGGCCGCGGTGCGGACCAGCTCCGGAAACTGTGTAGACTGGCCCGCGTTGCCGATGCGATCCTCGACCAGTCGGGGAGCCCCGGCAGCGGCGCCGCCTTAGCTCAGTTGGCCAGAGCAACGCACTCGTAATGCGTAGGTCGCGGGTTCGAATCCCGCAGGCGGCTCAGACATCGGAATCCCGGGTCGCACCTCGTGCGGCCCGGGATTCCTCGTTTTCGTGCCCGGGGCCGAGGCACGTCCGGTGGGCCGGTCGGCGGCGCCACCGGACGTGGTGGGCGGTCAGGTCAGGCGCATCATCGACGCCGACGCGAGGTAGACCCCGTTGAGGACGGCGACGAAGACACCGGTGTGGACGTCGGGCCGCGGGTGGTGGCCGACCAGGTCGATCTCCGCCGTCCAGTCGGCCGTGTTGCCGGGTGCGACGGTGACGGCCGCGGAGGTCTCCGGCGGCAGCCCGAGGAACTTGCGCATCGCGAAGGCGAAGCCGATGCCGCCGCGGAGTACCGTGCCGGTGCCGTTGTGGATCCGCCGGGGCAGGTGCGGGACGGTGCCGCGCCGGGCGGCGACGTCCACCGGCCCGGTGAGTCGGACGGTCGGGTCGCCGGCCTCGCTGGTCCACCAGATGTCCCCGCACCGGCGGCACTGCAGAGTCTGCACGGTCAGCAGCCCGTGGACGAGGTGGCGCATCGTCACCACCGCCGCGCTGTCCCGGTCACACTCGGGGCAGCGGGCGGGTAGCTGCGACACCTCGCGCAGCCCGTCGAGCGCCGGCCCGCCGTAGTTCCAGCCCGACACGTAGATGCTCTGCGCGATCCGAGCGGTGGCGTCGAGCTGGAACTCCGCCACGGCCGACTCCAGTGCGGCCACCGCGTCCGGCAGCCCCGGGTCGTGCAGGTCCTCGGCGAGCGTCCGGACCTCGGCCCGCAGGCCCTCGACGGCCGCGCCGTCCACCACCGGCTCCAGCCAGGTCAGCCGCTCCAGCCGGGGGAGGACGGTGTTGCCGAGGTCGGCGAGCCGGCGCAGCGCCTCGTGGTCGATGTCCGTGGCCGAGGCCGTCCGGCCCGTCCCGCGCAGCCCCGTCGCCTCAGGCCAGGGAAGTACCAGGCCGGGGTCGCCGAGCAGCCCGAACCGGTTCAGCCAGCCGTTGATCGGACGGGCCCGCTCACCGAGCCGCTCGACGACCCGGCCCAGCGGCAGCCGCTCCGCCAGGGCGGCCTCGAAGTCGCCCTGCGAGCTGCGCTGCACGATGTGCACGCCCATCGCGCCGACCACCGCCACCGCGGTGCCTTCCAGCAGCCCCAGTCCCAGCGCGATGTGGCTCGGGTAGACGTTGTTGCCCACCGCCACCGAGGAGCAGCTGTGCGTGAAGACCACGGTGGCGTGGATCTCGGCGGCGGGCAGCCGCTGGTCCTCGTCGAGGTCGGAGCGGTGGCAGCCCTCGCCGAGCATGCACGGCATGTGCCGGTACTCCGGCGGGAGTTCCGGCAGCGGCTCGTCGATCCGGTCGGAGCGGCCGCAGACGATGCCGTCCGGGAAGCCCACGCAGCACTCCTTGCCGAGTGCGCGCAGCACGACGACCTTCAGGCGGCGCTCGCGCAGGACACCCAGCCCGTCCAGGCCGTCGGCGTCGGCGAGTTCGGACTCCTCCAGCATCGGGTGGGAGGCCACGAACATGCGGTCCTCGCCGACCGCGTCGACGGTCAGGCTCCGGTAGACGAGGCACGCGAGCGAGGAGAGGTCCCGGGTGGCGAGCACGCCGACGGACGCGCCGGAGGCACCGGCCCAGTCGCCGGCGGCGGTGAGGTCGGCGGCCAGCCCGACCACCGCCACCAGCGCGCCCGGGTGGCCGGCGAGTTCCTTCAGCAGGTGCTCGGGCTCGATCTGGAGGTGCTCGCGGCCGGTGGCGACGGCGAGCAGCCGGGCCGCGGCCGAGGCCCGGTCGCCGACCGACACCACGACACCTGCTCGTGGGTCCGCCGTCACGGCGGGCAGCGGCCCGTCCGGGAACAGCGACCGGTAGCGGTCGAGCGCGGGCCCCGGCAGGACGGGGAAGGGCCGGCCGGGGGACCACTCGGCGGCGGCCGCCGCGTACTGCGCCGGGTCGGCGCACAGCGTGATCGCCGCGGTCATGCGCTCCGCCCCTCCAGGAACGCGGAGACCCGGGCGTCGACGTGGCCCGGCTCCGGCTCGTGCGCGAGCAGCATGGCGGCCTGGCCGGCCAGGGTGCTGCCCGTGTAGTAGGCGCGCAGCGGCGGCCGGACCCCGAGGACGCTGCGGATCTTCGCGTTCAGCCGGCCGACCAGGATGGAGTGGCCGCCGATGGCGAAGAAGTCGTCGTCCGGCCCGACCGATTCGACCTCGGTGAGCTCGGTCCAGATCCCGGCGAGCAGGTTCTCGAGCGGGGTGAGCCGCCCGTCGCCGGGTGCGGTCTCCCGCTCGGGGACGAGCCGGGCCAGTGTGGCGCCGTCGACCTTGCCGGCGGTGGTGAGCGGCAGGCGGTCGAGGACGGTCACCCGGGGCACCATCCACGACGGCAGCTCGAGCGCCAGGTGTTCGCCGAGCCGGGTGGCCAGTTCCTTTGGGTCGGAGGCGCCGTCGGAAGGGACCACGAATCCGGCGAGCGAGCGGTCGGAGCCCTCGCCCCGGACGATCACGAAGGCGTTGGCCACGTCCGGCCGGTCCAGCAACCGGGCCTCGACCTCGGCGAGTTCGATCCGGAAGCCGCGGATCTTCACCTGCCGGTCGGTGCGACCCCGGTACTCCAGGATCCCGTCCGGGGTGCGGCGGGCCCGGTCGCCGGTGCGGTAGAGGAGCTCCCCGGCGGCGGCCGGGTCCGGTACGAACACGGCGTCGGTCAGGTCCGGGCGGCCGAGGTAGCCGTGGGCCAGGCAGGGGCCGCCCAGGCACAGTTCGCCGTCCTCGCCGTCGGGGACCGGACGCAGCTCCTCGTCCAGGACGACGGCCCGCATGCCGTCCATCGGGCGGCCGATCGGGACGGAGGTGGCGCCCTCGGGCACCTCGGTGACCTCGTGCCGGGTGACGAAGGTCGTGGCCTCGGTGGGGCCGTAGACGTTCAGCAGCCGGCCCGGGAAGGTGGCGAGCACGGCGCGGGCCCGGCGCGGGTCCATGGCCTCGCCGCCGACCAGCAGCAGCCGGAGCGGGTCGAAGGTGCGCGGGTTCTGCAGTGCCGCCTCGTGGAAGACGGCGGCGGTGGCGAGCATCACGGAGATGCCCTGCGTGCGGATCGCCTCCCCGAGGAGGGCGGCGTCGGTGAGCAGGTCCCGGTTGAGGACGACGATGCAGGCGCCGCTGAGCAGCGGGCCCCAGGTGTCGAACGTGGTGGCGTCGAAGGCCGGGCTGTTCAGGTGGGCCACCCGGTCGCCGGGCTCGGGGCCGGGCCGGCGGATGGCGTGCACGAAGCTCGCGATGCTCCGGTGCGGCAGGACGACGCCCTTGGGCACACCGGTGGTGCCCGAGGTGTAGAGCACCACGGCCGGCGCCTCGGCGTCCTCGGGGACCGGCGGCAGTGCGGTCGCGGCGTCCGGCTCGGCCTCGTCGCAGACCAGGACCGGGATGCCGGAGAAGTGGTCCGCGGTGGTGCGGTCGGCCACGACCAGGCAGGCGCCGCTGTCCTCGGCCACCAGCCGGTGGCGGTTCGCCGGGTGGTCCGGGTCGAGCGGGACCTGGGCGGCGCCGACCCTCAGCACCGCCAGGCCGACGGCGATCCGGTCGACGCCCGGAGGCAGGCAGACCGCGACGAAGGAGCCCGGCGTGACACCCTGCTCGACCAGCGATCTCGCGAACCGCTCGGACAGCGTGGCCAGTTGTCGGTAACTCAGCTCGCGTCCGGTGTCCGGATGGCTGACCGCGAGGGCGTCGGGGGCCCGTTCGACCTGTTCCTCGAACAGCACTGACAGCGAGAACTTCACCCGTTTCTCCTGGTCAAGTAGCAAGGCATGAAGGGAATCCGGTGTCGCGAAAGCTCGGGCGGCGGGCCTGCCGGGGCGGGCGCCCCCTCGGCGGGCCCGGCTCGTGGCCGGCAGGGCCGGGTCGGGGAGTGCCGGACGGCGGGTCGGACGTGACAGTCCCGTTCCCGCTGCGGCGATGCCCCCGATCTGACCTTACCCCGTCACAAACGCGCTGCCTATGCGGTCAGATGAACATCATCGTGCACAATCCGCCTGCAGATCTTGCCGATCGGCCGGGCGGGTGATCGAATGACCCCTGCATGTACACGGAAGGACGTTGCTCAAGGGGGTGAGCCGTTGTTAATCCGCCGTGAGACAGTGGGGGCCACACAGGGACACGCCGGGCAGAAACCCGCCGAAGTGGACTCCTACACCCTGGATTCCGGTCATGGCCTGGCCGTTACCGTCTGGACGTACGGCGCCACCCTGGTCGAGGTGCTCGTCCCCGACCGGAACGGCACCACCGGGAACGTCGTGGCCCGCCTGCCGGACCTGGCCTCCTACGAGGACCCGGCGGTCAACGCCTACGTCGGCGCCACCGTCGGCCGCTACTGCCGCTGCGTCGCGGACGGCAGGTTCACCCTCGACGGCGTCGAGCACCGCCTGGACCGCAACGACGGCCGCCACCACGTGCACGGCGGCCCCCTGGGCTTCGACAGGTTCGTCTGGGACGCCGAAGCCACGCAGACCGACGAACTGCTCACCCTGTGCCTGCGCCTGGACAGCCCCGACGGCGACCAGGGATACCCCGGCGCACTGCAGGCCGAGGCGCGCTACGAGGTCGACCGCCACGGCCGGCTGACCTTCGACTTCCGGGCCACCACCACGGCCGCCACGATCGTCGGCTTCACCAACCACGCCTTCTGGAACCTCTCCGGGACGGCCGGCCGGACGATCGACGACCACCGGCTGGCGATCAACTCCGACCGGACCGTGGCCTTCGACGCGGACCTCGTCCCGCTCGCCGGCCCGCCGCGCGACATCGCCGGCACCGATCTCGACCACCGGGCCCCCAAGCCGCTCGGCGCTCGGCCGCTCGACAACTTCTTCGTGCTCGACGACCCCTCCTGGGCCGCCGAGTTGAGCCACCGGGCCAGCGGCCGCACGATGCGCGTCCGCACCGACCAGCCGGGCATCGGGGTGTACTCCGGAGACCACTACCGGCAGCCGCGGGCCGGGATCTGCCTGGAGACCGGGCCGTGGCCCGACGCCCCCAACCGCCCGGACTTCCCGTCCGTCCGGCTCGACCCGGGCCGGACGTACCACCACCGCACCATCCACGAATTCTCGAACGCAGGAGTTGATCGGGCGTGAGGCTGTACCTGTCGTCGTTCCGGATCGGGAACCGACCCGACGAACTGCTCCGCCTGCTGGGCGAGGGGCGGCGCACCGCTCTGATCATCAACGCCGACGACTACAAGGACACCGAGGCCCGCGCGGCCTCGCTCAAGCGTGAGGTGGA
>NZ_JBFBJZ010000019.1:0-136588 GCF_040686255.1 Kitasatospora sp. NPDC085879
CTCGGACAACGTGATCGACACGGCAGAAGGCCCAGGATGTGACACTCGAAAAGGGTAGCAACTTACCCTCGTGATTTGCGGCGCAAGACACTAGTGCCCGTAAGGACGGCTTCGCGAAGCTTGGGCACCGGCCCTCCCGGCACCTGACCGACGGCCGGACACGCTCGTACATACGGTCACCTGGTACAGGGCGCTCGAAGGCACCGGCGCCTCCTGCCGATCGGCGTGGCCCGGACGAGCGACTGAGCAGGCGACCGTGACAGCCCAGGAGCTGTACCGGGCGATGCTGCGCGACGGCGTCGCCCCGCGGCTGCGGGCGCTCGGCTGGAAGGGGTCCGGGCTGCGTTTCGAGCTCCCGGACCCGAACGCCTGGGTGCAGCTGGGGTTCCAGTCGTCCCGCTTCAACTCGGCCGAGTCGCTCGACTTCACGGTCAACATCTCGGTGATCGGCCGGGCGGCCTGGGAGAACCACCGCGAGGAGCACCCCGAACTCCCGGCCCGGCCCAACCCGGTCGTCCACTACGGCCGCCGCTTCGAACCGGTACGCATCGGCTACCTGCTCGCCGACCGCCGCGACACCTGGTGGAACATCTCCACCGACCAGCCCGGCGACGCCGTCGATCGGACCGCCGACGGCGTGGTCGCGGCGGTGGCCGACCAGGCCATGCCCGAGATCCGCCGCCGCATCGCCGCCATTTGATCCTGCCCACCGGGGCCGACGGACACCTGTCCGTCGGCCCTTCGGCGTTCTCGGGCGCGGGCCCGGCGGCGCTACGGGGGCGCTACGGGGGCGCTACGGCCGGGCGGCAGCATCGTCGGTGCGGGGCGGGGAGGACGGACCGGCGGGACGCCGGCGAGGTCGAGCCGCACCGCATTCGCACCGCATTGCCCGTACCGACCGACCGGCCGTCCCGTTTCTGAGCGGGCGCGGCCATACGATTGGAGTGGAACGTGCACCAGCGTCTCAAGCGGACCGCCACCCGGGCCGGCGTCATGGCCGCCGTCGCAGCGGCCGCCGTCACCGTCATGCCGACCGCCGCGCACGCTGCGACCTACAACGGCGCCTGCGGCTCCGGCTACGGCGTCATCGACTCGGGCGCCGTCACCGGCGGCACCGTGTTCCTCACGTACAACCGCTCCACCGGCAAGAACTGTGTGGTGACCGTCCGCAACACCGCGGGCGGCGCGAAGTACATGGCCGCCAGGGTCTCGAAGGCCAACGACCCGTGGAACTCGGATGAGGGCCAGTACACCACCTACGCGGGTCCGGTCTACGTCTCGGCCCCCGGCACCTGCATCGACTGGGGCGGCGAGATCGACGGCTCCACGTACTACCGCTACGGCGTGCACTGCGGCTGAGCCGCCCCCTGAACGCGTGTGCCGGCGGGAGCTGCCTCCCGCCGGCACACGCGGCTGTGCGGCCGCCCGGCGGCACGGCGCGGCGCGGTGAGCTGCTCCACCGCCCCCGGCCCACCGGCCCCACCCGGTACGGCCGGCCGCCGTCCGCCCGGGCGGCCGCACGGCACCACCCGCGCGGACGCGGCGTCAGAGCGCGCTGCCGGCCTTCCAGGTGGCCCAGTCCATGTTCCAGCCGTTGAGGCCGTTGGCGGGGTCGACCGGCCGGTCGCCGGAGTTCACCACTTCGACGACGTCGCCGACCAGGGATTCCTTGAAGAACGTGGCGCCGTCGGTCTGCGGATCGCCGGCGCCCTTGACGTCCCGCAGGGCGATGCAGCCGTGGCTGAGGTTCTGCTCGCCGAAGGCGCTCTCCGGCGACCAGTAGTTGCCGTGGATGAAGGTGCCGGAGCTGGTGAGGCGCTGGGCGTGCGGGACGTCGGGGATGTTGTACTCGTCGCCGAGGCCGACGGTCTGGGAGTCCATCTTGGTCTGCAGGTACTGCTCGGAGATGACGAGCTTGCCGCCCCAGGTGCGGGTGGCGGGGGCGCCGCCGATGATCGGGTAGGTGCCGGTGACCACGCCGTCGGTGGTGACGGTGAGGGTGTCGGCCGAGAGGTCGGCGACGCTGGTGCGGCTGCGGCCGACGGTGAAGGCGACGTCCTTGGACTGGGTGCCGTAGACGCCCCTGGCGCCCTCGACGTCCTTGAGCCGCAGGCTGAGGGTGACGACGGTGCCCTTGGCCCAGTACTCCTGCGGCCGGAAGTCGAGCCGGGTGCTGGAGAACCAGTGGCCGACGATCTCGACCCCGGGCCGGGCGGTGACGGTGATCGCCTCCTGGACGGCCCTGCGGTTGGTGATCGGCCGGCTGAAGTTGATCGAGACGGGCATGCCGACGCCGACGGTGGCGCCGTTCTCCGGGGTGAAGTGGCCGACGAAGGTGCTGGCGGGGGCGGCGGTGGCGAACGCCGCGTGCACGTCGGTCTCCAGGGCGTCCCGGTCGGTGGCGACCGCGGCGACGGTGTAGCGGGTGCCGCTGCTGAGCGGGGTGGTGGAGGCCCAGCCGAGCCCGTCGGCGGTGAGGGTGCCGGCGACCGCCCGGCCCCTGTCGTCGGTGGCGGTGACGGAGGTGAGGGTGCCCCCGGTGACGGCGACCTTGATCGGCCGGGTGAAGGGGGCCGCGGTGGCGCCGTTGGCGGGGGTCACGGTTATTCGTGCGGCCGAGGTCTTCGGGGTGTCGGCGCCCTTGGTGGTGGGCCCGCCGGAGGCGTTCCCGGCCGCGCCGCCGCTGCTGCCGCCGGTGTCGCCGTTGCAGGCCGCGACGAGCAGGGCGGGTGCGGCGAGCAGGCCGCCCAGGACGCCGCGCCGGGTCCAGTTGCTGCTCCCCGGCTGCTGGCTCTCGGGTGCCGTCACGTGGTTCTCCCTGCTGCTCGGCCGGCGCGGTCGGGCGCCCGGTACGGATCGTGAGCACGGCACAACGGGGCGAATACACCCGTTCGGCGCACATGCTTCAGACCGTACGAGAGTACTTGTCATACCTCCATATCGGACAAAAGGCCCGGTCCGGAAGGGTCCGGACCGGGCCTTGCCGCCGCGCGACGGTGCCGCGCGGGCGTGGCGAGGGCGTGACGAGGGCTACTCGACGCTGTACTCGTCCCAGCTCTCCTCGTCCGGGTCGAAGTCGGTGTGCGCCGACTCCCAGGTGGCCGAGGTCAGCTCGATGCCGGGGACGTCGCCGAGCAGCGCGACCGGGTCGATGAAGTGGGCGAGCGAGCCGGACGGGTCCACCTCGATGGCCTCGACGGACTGGGCGCGCTCCTCGTCGTCGAGGTACTCGTCGTTCTCGACCTGGGCGAGGGCGGCGGCCTTGAGGGCCTGCTCGTCGGTGATCTCGGCGATGAGTTCGATCTTGAGCCGTACGTAACGCGGTTCGTCCTGCGCGGGCAGGTCAGTGCTGGTCATGGCGGCGAGCCTAGGTCAGCCGACGGACGGACCCAAACCGTGCCTGGCCCGGCGGCGCGAGGAGGCGGGTGCGGGAACACGGAGAGGGCCGGCCCCCAGAGGCTGGGGACCGGCCCTCCCGTCTCCGCCGACGCTCCCCCACCCGGGAGCCGCGGAGACGCGCCTTTCGGCGCGATGGGTGCCGCGGGGGCCGCCGCACCCTGTGGATCGGTCGGAACCGAACAGGGGCGGGACGACGGCAACCCCCGCGGGCGGGACACGGAGGGCCGGGTCAGGGCCGACCGACGTGTCCGTGGTGACTGCGGGACCGGGGAGCCGCTCCCGACCTCCGCTGCCACCATGCTCGGCGTCTTGCCGTTGACCAATACGATGCACGACCGTTGTTAACGGGCTGATGCGCCGAGGTGACGTCGGTGTACCAACAGGTGAGACGACGCCCTTTCACCCGGTCGGCCCGCCGGGCCCGGTGACCGCGGATCAGCGGCCCGAGGCCGGCGACCCGCCGCCAGCGGCCCGGGGTCGGCGGTCCTGGGTCAGTGGCCGGCCCGGCTGGTGAGGAACGCCAGCAGGTCCTGGCGGGTGACGATGCCCTGCGGCTTGCCCTCGACGAGCACGACCACGGCGTCGGCCTTCTCCAGCACCGTCATCAGGTTGGTCACCGACTCGCCGGAGCCGACCACCGGCAGCGGCTTGGACATCACCTTGTCCAGGGTGTCGGTCAGCGTGATCTTCTGCGCGAAGAGGCCCTCCAGCAGCTCCCGCTCGACGATCGAGCCGATCACCTCGCCGGCCATGACGTCCGGGTGGCCGGCGCCGGGCGACACGATCGGCATCTGGGAGACGCCGAAGTCGCGCAGCACCTGGACGGCCTCGGCGACGGTCTCGTTGGGGTGCATGTGGACGAACTGCGGGATGCCCTCGTGCTCGAGGGCGTCCTTGCGGGCCAGCACCTCGCCGATGTGCGCCTCGTCGGTGGCGGTGGGCAGGAAACCGTAGTCGGCCATCCAGTCGTCGTTGAAGATCTTGGAGAGGTAGCCGCGGCCGCCGTCCGGCAGCAGCACGACGACCACGTCGTCCGGGCCGAGCCGCTTGGCGACCTCCAGGGCGGCGACCACGGCCATGCCGCAGGAGCCGCCGACCAGCAGGCCCTCCTCCTTGGCGAGGCGACGGGTCATCTGGAAGGAGTCCTTGTCGGACACGGCCACGATCTCGTCCGCGACGGTGCGGTCGTAGGCGGTGGGCCAGAAGTCCTCGCCGACGCCCTCCACCAGGTACGGGCGGCCGGTGCCGCCGGAGTACACCGAGCCCTCCGGGTCGGCGCCGACCACCTGGACCTTGCCATCGGAGACGTCCTTCAGGTAGCGGCCGGTGCCGGAGATGGTGCCGCCGGTGCCGACGCCCGCGACGAAGTGGGTGATCCTGCCGTCAGTCTGCTCCCACAGCTCCGGGCCGGTGGAGTGGTAGTGCGAGGCCGGGTTGTCCGGGTTGGAGTACTGGTCCGGCTTCCAGGCGTTCGGGGTCTCGCGGACCAGCCGGTCGGAGACGTTGTAGTAGGAGTCCGGGTGCTCGGGGGCGACGGCGGTCGGGCAGACCACGACCTCGGCGCCGTAGGCGCGCAGCGTGTTGATCTTGTCAGTGGACACCTTGTCCGGGCAGACGAAGATGCACTTGTAGCCCTTCTGCTGGGCCACGATCGCCAGGCCGACGCCGGTGTTGCCGGAGGTGGGCTCGACGATGGTGCCGCCGGGCTTGAGCGCGCCCGAGGCCTCCGCGGCCTCGACCATGCGCAGCGCGATCCGGTCCTTCACGCTGCCGCCCGGGTTGAAGTACTCGACCTTGGCCAGCACGGTGGCGGTGATCCCCTCGGTGACCTGGTTGAGCTTCACCAGGGGCGTGTTGCCGACCAGCTCGATGATCGAATTGCTGTACCGCACGGGGGTCCTCCCGATAGTGGCGCGTGTGACTGTGGGTGTCTAAAGGGTATGGCCACGGATGGCCGACGGCCGCCGATAGCGGCGCTGTCCGGACGGGTACTACGGGGTTACGAGGACTCTGGAAGACCGCACAAGGGGGTGCAGGATGCCAGGGGCACAGGCGTCGAGGGCCAGGGTGGCCCGCCGGATCGCGACGGCGGCCGCGTACGGCGGCGGCGGGATCGGACTGCTGGGCGTGGGGCTGGCCGGCTTGCTGCTGACCGAGAGCAGGCTGGCGGTCCGGGCGATCGGGCTGCTGGAGGGCGATCCGCCGCGTGCCGACGGCATCTACGGCGACGCGTTCACCGACTCCGGGGCGATCGCCCCGGCCTCGGACGAGCCGCCCCTGGTGCTGGCCTTCCTCGGCGACTCGACCGCGGCGGGGCTGGGCGTGAACCGCGGCCGGGAGACGCCGGGCGCGCTGCTGGCCTCGGGCCTGGCCTCGGTGGCCGAGCGGCGGGTGCGGTTGGTGAACGTGGCCAGGTCGGGGGCGCGCTCGGCGGACCTGGTCGACCAGGCGGCGCTGGCCGTGCCGCACCGTCCCGCGCTCGCGGTGATCATGATCGGCGCCAACGACGTGACCCGGCACAGCCCGGCGGCGCAGTGCGTGCGGCAGCTGGGCGACGCGGTGCGCATCCTGCGGTCGACCGGCTGCGAGGTGGTGGTCGGCACCTGCCCGGATCTGGGCACGATCAAGCCGGTGCGGCCGCCGCTGCGCTGGGTGGCCCGGCGGCTGAGCCGGCAGCTGGCCGCCGCGCAGACCATCGCGGTGGTCGAGGCGGGCGGGCGGACGGTGTCGCTGGGTTCGCTGCTTGGCCCGGAGTTCGCGACCCGGCCGGAGCTGTTCGCGGCCGACCGCTACCACCCGTCGGCGCAGGGCTACGCGACCGCGGCGATGGCGATGCTGCCCTCGCTGTGTGCGGCGGTGGACCTGTGGCCCGCGGAGGAGGACGCGGCGGTCGAGGCGCCGGCGGCGCAGGCGGTGCTGCCGGTCGAGGTGGCGGCGGCGGCCGCGGCGGGCCGCTCGGGCACCGAGGTCGCGGCGGCCGGCAGCGAGCCGGCGGCCCGGCGCTGGGCGCTGATGCGGCACCGGCTGCGGCTGGGTCTGCCGGGCACGCCGGTGCCCGAGGCCGCGTCAGCCAGCTCACACCCGGGACCGGGTGACGCCGGGGCTACTAAGCGGTAATTTTCCTCCCGAGTGTCATTGGAGGCAGACTTGCGGCCTCAAGTGAATACTCGCTAGCCGGTCACTCAGCGAGGAGCCCACCATGCCCGAAGCCGTCATCGTCAGCGCCGCCCGTTCGCCGATCGGCCGGGCCTTCAAGGGCTCGCTGAAGGACGTCCGGCCGGACGACCTCACCTCCCAGATCATCGGCGCCGCGCTCGCCAGGGTGCCGGAGCTCGACCCGCGGCAGATCGACGACCTGATGCTCGGCTGCGGCCTGCCCGGCGGCGAGCAGGGCCACAACCTCGGCCGGATCGTCGCGGTGCAGATGGGCATGGACTACCTGCCCGGCACCACGATCACCCGCTACTGCGCCTCCTCGCTGCAGACCACCCGCATGGCGCTGCACGCGATCAAGGCCGGCGAGGGCGACATCTTCATCTCGGCCGGCGTCGAGACCGTCTCCCGCAGCATCAACGGCACCTCCGACGGCATGCCGAACACCCCGAACCCGCTCTTCGACGAGGCGCAGGCCCGCACCGCCAAGCGCGCCGCCGAGGGCGGCGGCGAGTGGCACGACCCGCGCGAGGACGGCCTGCTCCCCGACGCCTACGTCGCGATGGGCCAGACCGCGGAGAACCTGGCCGCGCTCAAGGGCATCACCCGCGCCGACCAGGACGAGTTCGGCGTCCGCTCGCAGAACCTCGCCGAGCAGGCCATCGCGGCCGGCTTCTGGCAGCGCGAGATCGTCCCGATCACCACCCCGGACGGCACCGTCGTCTCGCAGGACGACGGCCCGCGCGCCGGCGTCACCCTGGACGCCGTCTCCGGCCTCAAGCCGGTCTTCCGCCCCGACGGCACCGTGACCGCCGGCAACTGCTGCCCGCTGAACGACGGCGCCGCCGCCCTGGTGATCATGTCCGACACCAAGGCCCGCGAGCTCGGCATCACCCCGCTCGCCCGGGTCGTCTCCACCGGTGTCAGCGGCCTCTCCCCCGAGATCATGGGCTACGGCCCGGTCGAGGCCACCAAGCAGGCCCTCGCCCGCGCCGGCATGTCGATCAACGACATCGACCTGGTCGAGATCAACGAGGCCTTCGCCGCCCAGGTGATCCCCTCCTACCGCGACCTCGGCATCGACATCGACCGCCTGAACGTCAACGGCGGCGCCATCGCCATCGGCCACCCCTTCGGCATGACGGGCGCCCGCATCACCACCACCCTGATCAACTCCCTGCAGTGGCACGACAAGCAGTTCGGTCTGGAGACCATGTGCGTCGGCGGCGGCCAGGGCATGGCGATGGTCATCGAGCGGCTGAGCTGAGCTGAGCCGAACACGAGCGACACGCCGTACGCGGCACGGGGAACCACCCGTTCGGAGTGACACTCCGTAATTGAGGGCCGGATCACACGCGAAACGTGGTCCGGCCCTCGATTTTTCATTTCCGGGCCGTTTCGTCGACGGAGCGGAATGGCTCGACTCCGCTCCGTCGACAGGTAGTACCTAACAATTTGGGGACAAGGGCGGAAGTTCCCTATAAATGGGACATCCACCACTGCAGTAACGGCCTCGCATGCGGCAATGTGGACGTGCAACCCCGTTCCACTCCTCGCAAGGAGTACATTCCGTGAGCGTCGTCTACATCTCTCTGCTGCTGATCCTGATCGTCGTCGCCTCCGTCGTGCTGCTCCAGGTCCGGGCGCTCTCGCGCCGGTTGGAGGAGCAGCGGACCGCCCCCGCCGGAACCGCCCTCGACGAGACGGCGATACGCCGGGCGGTCACCGCGGCGCTCGCGGCGGACCGGGAGCGGGAGATCACCGAGGCCCGGGCCTTCTGGGCCGAGCAGGAGGCGCGCGCCGCGGAGGACGCCCCGATGTTCGAGGGTCCCTTCCTGAGTGTCGGGGAGGAATGGCCGCTGTTCTTCCCGCGGCCGACCGGCCCGGAGAGCGCCGCGGACAACGGCACGATGGACCCGGGATTCGGCGAGGCGCTGCGGAGCGCGCTGGAGGACATCATCAACGAGGGCGGCCCGGAGGGGGGCGTGCTCCCCGGCCACCCGTCGCAGGGCGGCACCCCGGTGCCGGCCGAGGCCGGTTCCGACGTCCGCGCCCGCCGTGAGGCCGACCTGATCGCGACCGGCCTGGAGGCCGGCCTGCTGGACGCCGAGGTCGAGGCCGAGCCGGCCGTCGCCCCGGACCCGCGCCGTCACCCCTCGCACCCCGACTTCGTGCCGAGCCAGACCCCGTCCCGGGAGTGGACGGACACCCGGCTCGCCGCGCTGGCCGACGAGAAGATCGCCCTCACCGACGTCCGTCCCGGCCCGCTGGGCACCCTGGACGTGTACGCCTTCGCCGACGGCACCACGCTGTGCGTGGCTCCCGGCGACCGCGAGGCGGCCTACCGCCTGGTCGACGCCGTCTCGGCCGGCGAGGACGTCCGGCTGCTCGGCGGGTCCCGGTTCTCCGGCTCCTACTCGCTGACCTTCTCCACCGACGACGACGCGGTGTACGTGCTGGCCGACCGGGTGGTCGCGAGCATCTGAACCGTCCGACGCGTCACCGGCCGAGGGCCGGTCGGGCGACCCCGCGGGGTTGCCCGACCGGCCCTCGGCCGTTCGCGTCTCAGGCGGTGAGCCGCTCGGTCTCCCGGACGGCGGCCAGCGCGGCGGCGACGGCCTCCGGCCGGCCCTGTGCGGCGAGCACCAGGTCGTGTCCGGCCACGGAGAGCTGGTCGCCGACCGCGAACGGGCCGGCGTCCGGCACCTCGCGCGGCGGCTCGCCCTCCAGTTCCAGGGCGGCCGAGGCCAGGCTGCGGGCCAGCGCCAGCCCGGCCCTCGCCCGGGACGGGTGGCCGGGCACCGCGGCGAGCAGCCGGCTCTGCGGCATCGAACGGAACCGGTCCGCGAGGCGGTCGACGGCGTCGACCAGGTCGGCGGCGGACGGCAGGGGGGCTTCGGACATGCAGCGAGGGTATCGGGCCCGGACAGGCCGAAGCCCCCGGGAGCGGGGCTCTCGGGGGCTTCGGTGCGGGTCCGGGACGAGGTCAGTCGTCGCCGCGGAGGATGGCGATCAGGCGCAGCATCTCCAGGTAGATCCAGACCAGGGAGAGGGTGAGGCCGAAGGCGGCGCGCCAGGCCTCCTGCTGCGGGGCGCCGCCGCGGATCGCGTTCTCGATCTCGGCGAAGTCCAGCGAGAGGAAGAACGCGCCGAGGGCGATGCCGATCAGGCCCACCGCGATGCCGAGCGGGCCGGAGCGCAGGCCGAAGTCGGCGCCGAACATCGAGGCGATCATGTTGACCAGCAGCAGGCCGAGGAAGCCCATCGCGATGGCCAGGCCGATCCGGGTGTACCGGGGGGTGACCCGGATCCGGCCGCTCTTGTAGGCGATCAGCATGGCGCCGAAGACCACCGCGGTGCCGAGCACGGCCTGGACGGCGATGCCGGGCCAGATCGTGTTGAAGACCTTGGTGATCGCGCCGAGGAAGAAGCCCTCCAGGGCGGCGTAGGCGAGGATCAGCGGCGGGCTGACGCTGCGCTTGAAGGTGATGACGAGGCCGACCACGAACGCGGCCAGGGCGGCGCCGGCGGCGAAGCCGTAGCCCTCGTCGGGCAGCGCGAACCACGCGAGGGCGCCGAACGCGACCAGGGTGAGCAGCGTGAGCGTCGTCCGGGCGACCACGTCGTCCATGGTCATCCGGCCGGTCTGCAGCGGGCCCGCGGACGGGGCCTGGTACATCTCGACCAGCTGGTCGTCCGTCAGCTGGGTGCCGTCGGGGCGCGCGTACGGGTTGGCGCCGTAGGGGTTGGCCGCGTAGGGGTTGTTGGCGTACGGGTCGCCGGCCTGGGGCGGCCGGGTGGCGTCGAACCCCGCGTATCCGGTGTCGCGGGTGAAGGACCCCTCCCGCGAGAAGACCGGGTTGCTGCTTCTCATCTCATTCCCTCCGGGGCGGCGCGACGCTGCCCACCGAACCAGGGTAATGGTTTGGCAAAGGAATGCGCGTACGCCGTGAGGAGGATCTCCTCCGGCGCCACAGTGGCGCTGGTGCCCGGGGCCGGACTCGAACCGGCACGGCCTCGCGGCCAAGCAGTTTTAAGCTGCCCGTGTCTGCGTTCCACCACCCGGGCGTGAACCGCGCGCCCGTGTGCGGGCTGCCCCTGAGCCTAGTCGCCCGGGTCCCGGTTTCGCATGTTCCACGGGCCGGAAGTTGTCATGTTTCCTTGCCATCTGACGAACAGTCCGTGATTCGGCCACCTGCCCGGCGATATCCGGCCAGCCGCCGTTCTCAGGGTCGGTGTCATACCGCAGGAGGAGGGCGGGAGTTCCGGATACGCCTGGCGGCGGTCGCCGCAACCGTTCGCCGGAGCGACGGATCCCATGATCACGCACGGGAGGATCGAGTAGACCAGCCGTACCCTCCCCGACAGGAGTTCCCGTGACCACGACGACCGCACCCGCCGTCCGCACCGGCCAGGCGGCCGCCCGAGCCAACGGGCTGAGCAAGGTCTACGGGGAGGGCGAGACCCGCGTGGTCGCCCTCGACAGCGTGAGCGTGGCCTTCGCGCAGGGCGAGTTCACCGCGATCATGGGCCCGTCCGGCTCCGGCAAGTCGACCCTGATGCACTGCATGGCCGGGCTGGACACGGTCTCCTCGGGTTCCGCCACGATCGGCGAGACCGAGCTGGTCGGGCTGCGGGACAAGCAGCTCACCAAGCTTCGCCGGGACAAGATCGGGTTCGTCTTCCAGGCCTTCAACCTGCTGCCCACGCTGACCGCGCTGGAGAACATCACCCTGCCGATGGACATCGCGGGCACCAAGGTCGACCAGCCGTGGCTGGACCGCGTGGTCGACACGGTCGGCCTCTCCGGTCGGCTCACCCACCGCCCGTCGCAGCTCTCCGGCGGCCAGCAGCAGCGGGTGGCCTGCGCCCGCGCGCTGGCCTCCAAGCCGGAGATCATCTTCGCCGACGAGCCCACCGGCAACCTCGACTCCCGCTCCGGCGCGGAGATCCTCTCCTTCCTGCGCAACTCGGTGCGCGAGCTCGGTCAGACCGTCGTCATGGTGACGCACGACCCGGTCGCCGCCTCGTACGCCGACCGGGTGGTGTTCCTCGCCGACGGCCGGATCGTCGACGAGCTGACCGCCCCCACCGCCGACTCCGTCCTGGACCGCATGCGCCGCTTCGACGCCAAGGGCCGCACCAGCTGACACGACGTCCGCCGCCCGCCCGCACCCACACCTCCAGGACTCACACACCCATGTACCGCACCGCACTGCGCAATGTGCTGGCCCACAAGGGCCGACTGCTGATGACGGCGCTCGCCGTCCTGCTGGGCACGGCCTTCGTGGCCGGCACCATGGTCTTCTCCGACACGCTCGGCGAGGGCATGAAGAACAGCCTCTCCAAGAGCTACTCGGACGTCTCCGTCCTGGTCACCGACACGGTCGCGGACTCCCCCTTCCGTGCCAAGGACCGGAGCGGCCCGAACCAGGGCAAGCTCACCGACGACACCGTCGCGAAGATCGCCGCGCTGCCGGGCACCGAGCGGGCCCGCGGCACCGTCGGCGGCTTCGTCGGCGTGGCCGACCGCAAGGGCGACCTGATCGGCCAGGGCTGGGCCTCCCGGGGCGGCAACTTCGCCCCGGACGCCTCCGGCAAGGACTCCCGCTACCCGATGGTCGAGGGCCGGGGCCCGCAGGCCGAGCGGGAGATCGCGCTCGACCGCCGCACCGCCGAGAAGGGCGGCTTCCACGTCGGCGACACCGTCCGGATCGCCTCCACCGGCCCCGCCAGCGAGCGCACCCTGGTCGGCGTCTTCACCACCGACGACCCCGAGATCGAGTCGGGCGGCACGCTGACCCTCTTCGACCGGGCCACCGCGCAGCAGCTGCTGCTCGCGCCCGGCCAGTACAGCACCATCACGGTCACCGCGAAGCCCGGTACCTCGCAGAACGAGCTGCTGCAGAAGATCACCGCCGTGCTGCCCGGTAACGGCCAGATGCAGGCCGAGACCGGCCAGGAGCTGACCGACCGCCAGACGAAGATGATCGCCGACGGCACCACCGGCATGAAGACCGCCCTGCTCGCCTTCGCCGGGATCTCGCTCTTCGTCGGCATCTTCATCATCGCCAACACCTTCACCATGCTGGTCGCCCAGCGCACCCGTGAGCTGGCCCTGCTGCGCGCGGTCGGCGCCGGCCGCGGCCAGGTGACCCGCTCGGTGCTGATCGAGGCGCTGATGATCGGCCTCGTCGCCTCGGCGGCCGGTCTCGCCACCGGCATCGGGATCGGCGCCGGCATGCGCGCGGTGCTCGACGCGCTGGACGCCGGCCTGCCGGCCGGCCCGCTCGTCGTCGCCCCCGCCACCGTCGTGGTCTCCCTGGTGGTCGGTGTCGTGGTGACGACGCTCTCCGCACTGCTGCCCGCCGTCCGCGCCTCGCGGATCGCCCCGGTCGCGGCGATGAGCAGCGGCGACCAGCCCGCCGCGCCGAAGAGCCTGATCGTGCGGAACGTCATCGGCGGCCTGATCGCCGCGGGCGGCCTGGGCCTGGTGGCCGTCGGCGCCGCGGCCGGCGACTCCTCCGGCCGGATCCCGGTCGCGGCCGGCGCGGGCCTCGCCCTGATCGGCATCTTCATCCTGCTGCCGCTGCTGTCCCGTCCGGTGATCGCGCTGGTCGGCCCGCTGCTGCGGGCGACCGCGGGCACCGCCGGCCGGCTGGCCCAGCAGAACGCGGTGCGCAACCCGCGCCGCACCGCCGCCACCGCGGCCGCGCTCACCATCGGCCTGGCCCTGGTCAGCTCGCTGACGGTGCTGGGCGCCTCGGTCGGCGACGCCGTCGACCGCTCGGTGACCAGCAGCATGACGGCGGACTACAGCATCAAGACGGCCAACGGCATCTCGCCGGACCCGAAGCTGGCCGCCGCGGTCGCCAAGGTCCCCGGGGTGTCCGCGGTCAGCCCGATGTCGGACGTCTACTGGAAGCTGGGCTCCACCGAGCGCGCGATCAGCGGTGTCGACGCCGACGCGGTCGACAAGGTGGTCGCCCTCACGCTGGACAGCGGCTCCACGGCCGCGCTGAAGCAGGGGCAGATCCTCGTCCAGGCGGAGACCGCGAAGAGCAACAACCTGTCGGTCGGCTCGACCCTGCCGGTCGAGTACCCGGACGGCGGCACCGCCCAGGTCACCGTCGGCGGCGTGTTCCAGAAGAACGAGCTGCTCTCGCCGGTCGTGATGGCCAACACCGAGGTCTTCAAGCACACCGAGGACCCGTACGTCACCCAGATCCTGGTGAAGACCGCGGACGGCCCGACCGATGCCCTGCGCAAGGCCATCAAGGACGCCACCGGCAGCAACCCGGTGATCGACGTGAAGACCAAGCAGGACATCCGGGACGAGTACAGCAAGATCATCACCTTCATGCTGAACCTGATGTACGGCCTGCTGGCGATGTCCGTGCTGGTGGCGGTGCTCGGCGTGGTGAACACCCTGGCGATGTCCGTCTTCGAGCGCAAGCGGGAGATCGGCATGCTGCGCGCCATCGGCCTGGACCGACGCGGCGTCAAGCGGATGGTCCGGCTGGAGTCGGTGGTCATCTCGATGTTCGGCGCGGTGATCGGCGTGCTGCTCGGCTGCTTCCTGGCCTGGGCGGTCAACGGCACCCTGGAGTCCAGCATGCCGGGGCTCGGCACGGTCGTCCCGTACGGCAAGCTGCTGGTCTTCCTGGCGCTGGCCGGGCTGGTGGGCATGGTGGCGGCGATCTGGCCGGCCCGCCGGGCCTCCCGCCTGGACATCCTGGGCGCCATCAAGACCGACTGACGCACCGCCCGTCCACAGGGCCCCCGGCACCCTCCCGGTGCCGGGGGCCCTCGCCGTTCCCGCAGGAGACCGGGGCACACGGCACAGGACACGGGTCAGGACACACGCAGCGCCCGGCGCGGGACACGACGAAGGCCCCTGCCCGGTTACGGCAGGGGCCTTCGGTCACTTCTGTACTCCGCCCGACTCGCACGGCCGGCTGAGCACCACGGAGGTCGTGGTCCGGCGACGTTGCCGGGCGGAGGGCCTCCGACTCATCCCCGGCCTGCTCGCGCCGGGGCCACAGTCGCTTACTTGCTGGTGGCCAGCTCCTTCTCGACGGCCGGCTTCGCCTGGGCCGGAATCGGCTTGGCGGGGCCGGCGGCCTCCTGGAACGCCTCGAACGGCTTCTCCATCTCGGCGAGGCCGACGGTCTCGCGCTTGAGGAACATCGCCAGCGTCCAGTCGGTGAAGACGCGGACCTTGCGGTTCATGGTCGGCACCCGGCTGCCGTGGTACAGGCGGTGGAACCACCAGGCCGGACGGCCCTTCAGCTTGTACTTGCCGAAGAGGATCGCCACACCCTTGTGCAGGCCGAGGCCGGCGACCGCACCGAGGTTCTTGTGCTTGTACTCCTTCTGCGGGAAGCCCCGCATGCCGGAGATCACGTTGTCGGCGAGGACGAGCGCCTGACGCACCGCGTGCTGGGCGTTCGGCGGGCACCAGGCGCCCTCGCCGACGGCGAGGTCCGGCACCTGGGCGTTGTCGCCGGCGGACCAGACGTAGTCGAAGCCCTGCACCTGGAGGGTGGGCGCGGTGTCCACGTGGCCGCGGGGGCCGAGCGGGAGGCCGAAGTTGGCCAGCACCGGGTTCGGCTTGACGCCGGCCGTCCAGACGATGGTGGAGGCGTCGGCCTCGACACCGTTCTTCAGGACGACGTGCTGGTCGACGCAGGAGTCCATCGAGGTCTCGATGTAGATCTCGATGTTGCGCTCTTCGAGCTTCTCCTTGGTCCACAGACCGAGGTCCGGGCCCATCTCGGGGAGGATGCGGTTGGCCGCCTCGACGAGGATGAAGCGCATGTCGTCGCGGCTGACGGTCTTGTAGATCTTCGCCGCGTCGCGCGCCATGTCCTCGATCTCGGCGATCGTCTCGACACCGGCGAACCCGCCGCCCACGACCACGAAGGTCAGGGCCTTGCGGCGGATGTCCGCGTCCGCGGTCGACTCGGCCTTGTCGAGCTGCGCCATGACGTGGTTGCGGAGGCTGATCGCCTCCTCGACCGTCTTCATGCCGATGCCGTGCTCCGCGAGACCCGGGATCGGGAAGGTGCGGGAGACCGAGCCGGTGGCCACGACCAGGTAGTCGAAGGGCAGCTCGTAGGCGTCGCCGGCCGCGGGCTGGATCGTGGCGACCTTGCGGGCGTGGTCCACGCCGGTGACCGCACCGGTGAGCACCTCCGCCTTCTTGAGGGCGCTGCGCAGCGGTGCGACGAGGTTGCGAGGCGCGACGTTGCCGCCGGCCGCCTCGGGAAGGAAGGGCAGGTACGTCATGTAGGACCGCGGGTCGACGACCGTGACGGTCGCCTCCCCGTAGCGCATCTTCTTGAGGATGCGCATCGCGGCATACAGGCCGACGTAACCACCGCCGACAATGAGGATGCGAGGACGCTCCGTGGTGCTCATATCGGAAAGTATCCACCCCCATCTGACGGGCACTTCGTGAGGCCCGTCACAAGCCTCTGGACACCCCCTGCTACACTGCGCGCCCGCATTTCGAGGGTGTGGCCGTCCGCTCACGCGTCGACGGGGGGTCGGGTGAGCCCGGGGGCGGTTATGGCCGCGCTGAGCAGCAACGATCCCGGTGGCGCCCGAGTTCCCGAGCGGAATTTCGAATCCATCGGCCATCGGTGAGCCCTGCCTGCGATCCGCTGGCTGAACACGGAGGGCGACCTTCGGTCCCACATAACGGACGGAGCGGACACCGGGGTGCGTCGATCAGGCGGTCGGCCATGTGAAGAAATTCACGAAGGTTCTCGCGACACGCCGCCCGGCAGGCGGCCCGGGGCGCCGCGGAGGCGCGCCGGGGCCGCTCGGGTAAGCCCCTCAGCAGGTCAGCGGGCAATACTCCAGGCGATGCCGTCGAGGATGTCGTGCTCGCTGACGACCACCTCGGCGGCGCCGGTGCGCTCCATGATCTCCAGCAGGACCAGGGCGCCGGCCCCGATGACGTCGGCCCGGCCGGGGTGCATCACCGGGATCGCCAGGCGCTCGGCGTGGGTGGCGTGCAGCAGCCGCCCGGCGGTCTCCCGGACCTGCGCCACGCTCAGCCGGGCGTGGTGGATCGTCGCGGAGTCGTACTCCGGGAGGTCGAGGGCGATGCCGGCCACCGTGGTGACGGTGCCGGCCAGGCCGACCAGGGTGGCCGCCTCGGTGAGCGGCACCGTCTCGGCGGCGGTGTCCAGCGCGGCCAGGATGTCGGCCTTGGCACGGGCGATCTGATCGTCCGTCGGCAGCTCGGCGCCGCCGAAGTGCCGCTCGGTCATCCGGACGCAGCCGATGTCCACCGAGCGGGCGGCCTGCACCTCCTCGCCGCCGAGCACGAACTCGGTGGAGCCGCCGCCCAGGTCGAAGACCAGGTACGGGGGCTTGAGGGAGCCGCCGGTGAGCTCCTTGGTGGCGCCGGTGAAGGAGAGCCGGGCCTCCTCGTCGCCGCTGACCACCTCGGGGACGACGCCGAGGATGCCGCGCACGCCCTCGGTGAACTCGGCGGCGTTCTCGGCGTCCCGGGAGGCGCTGGTGGCGACGAAGCGGATCCGCTCCGGGCCCACGCCGTGCGCCGTGATGATCTCCGCGTACTCGCGGCAGGCGGCGAACGTGCGCTCCAGGGCGTCCGGGTGGAGCCGGCCGGTGGAGTCGACGCCCTGGCCGAGCCGGTTGATGACCATCCGGCGGTCGAGGTCGGTGATCTCCCCGGTGGCCGGGTCGAGGTCGGCGATCAGCAGCCGGATCGAGTTGGTGCCGCAGTCGATCGCGGCGACCCGGGTGGCGGTCACTGGCCCTCCTCCTCTTCGCGGGCGCGCTTGGCCGCGCGCTCGGCGGTCTTCTGCTCCTTGGCCGCGATGACCGCGGCGTGGTCCTGCTCCTTGGCACGGTTGCGGGCGACCCGCTCCCCGGCCGCCTCGACCTCGGCCGGGGAGACGCACGGGCCCTTGGCCCACCAGTCCTCCAGCATGCCGATCGCCTCGTCGCCGAACGGGTTGACGCCCGGGCCGGCGGCCAGCGAGTGGCCGACCAGCACGTGCAGGCACTTCACCCGGTCGGGCATGCCGCCGGCGCTCGGGAAGCCCTCCAGCACCTCGATGGCGTCGCGGCGGGCGATGTAGTCCTCGTGGGCGGCCCGGTAGGCGGCGGCGAGCTCCGGGTCCTCGGCGAGGCGGGCGCTCTGATCCTTCATCACACCGTCGGCCTCCAGGGTGCCGATCAGCGAGGCCGCCTTGGGGCAGGTCAGGTAGTACAGCGTGGGGAAGGGCGTGCCGTCGGGCAGCCGGGGTGCCGTCTCGACCACGTCGGGGTTGCCGCAGGGGCAGCGGTGGGCCACCCCGCGCAGCCCGCGCGGGACCCGGCCGAGCTGGGCGGCGATGGCGGCCACGTCGGCGTCCGGCACGGCGCTGTCGGGGGTGGTGGCAGGGTGCTGTTCAGAGGTCATGGCGTGGCGTCTTCGTGAGGAGCGGGCGTCGAGTCGGCCAGGTCGACCGATTCGAGGACGGTGGTGTACCAGGGCTTGGCCGCCCGGACCGGGCCGGTGGGCAGCGCGCCGGCGGAGGCCGGGCCGGGGGGTGCGGACGGGTCGACCGAGACGAACGGGGTCTCACCGGGCATCGCGAAGTGCAGCCGCTCGCGGGCCTGCGCCTTCACGTACTCCGGGTCCTGCCAGCGGGCCTTCGCCCGCCGGAGCTCCTCGACCTGCTGCCGGGCGTGCTCCGCCCGGGCCCGCTGGTCGGCGATCTCCGAGCGCTGCGTCAGGAACTGCCGGGTGGGGTAGGCCAGTATCGCCACCAGCGAGCACAGGACGAGCACGAGCACGGTCGCGCGGCTGGTGAAGCGTGGCCGCCCCGCCAGTCCCGGGATCTTCCACATCGCTCGTACCCCTCCTGCTCGCGCCGGTGCCCCGGCCCCCACCCTACGGGGTGGTTGCCGGGGCACCGGTCCAGCGGCCGTGTGTCAGCCCGCGGGTGTCAGCCCTCGTACTTGTACCGGGGGAAGGCACCGCGGCCGGCGTACTCGGCGGCGTCGTCGAGGATCTCCTCGATGCGCAGCAGCTGGTTGTACTTGGCGACGCGCTCGGAGCGGGCCGGGGCGCCGGTCTTGATCTGGCCGCAGTTGGTGGCGACGGCGAGGTCGGCGATGGTGACGTCCTCGGTCTCGCCGGAGCGGTGCGACATCATGCAGCGGTAGCCGTTGCGCTGGGCCAGCTCGACGGCGTCCAGGGTCTCGGTGAGCGAGCCGATCTGGTTCACCTTCACCAGCAGCGCGTTGGCGGTGCCGGTCTCGATGCCGCGGCGCAGGCGCTCCGGGTTGGTGACGAACAGGTCGTCGCCGACCAGCTGGACCTTGTCGCCCAGCTTGTCGGTCATGGCCTTCCAGCCGTCCCAGTCGGACTCGTCCAGCGGGTCCTCGATGGAGACCAGCGGGTACGCGGCGACCAGCTCGGCGTAGTAGTCGATGAGCTCGGCGGAGGAGATCGCCTTGCCCTCGAAGGTGTAGGCACCGTCGTTGTGGAACTCGGAGGAGGCGACGTCCAGGGCGAGCGCGACGTCCTTGCCCGGGGTGTAGCCGGCCTTCTTGATGGCCTCGACGATCAGGTCGAGGGCCTCGCGGTTGGAGTCCAGGTTCGGCGCGAAGCCGCCCTCGTCGCCGAGGCCGGTGGACAGGCCGCGCTCCTTCAGCACGCCCTTGAGCGTGTGGTAGACCTCGACGCCCCAGCGGACGGCCTCGGAGAAGGACTCCGCGCCGATCGGGGCGATCATGAACTCCTGGATGTCGACGTTGGAGTCCGCGTGCGAGCCGCCGTTGAGGATGTTCATCATCGGGACGGGCAGGACGTGCGCGTTCGGGCCGCCCAGGTAGCGGAACAGCGGCAGGTCGCTGGCCTCGGAGGCGGCGTGCGCGACGGCGAGGGAGACGCCGAGGATCGCGTTGGCGCCGAGCGAGGACTTGTCCGGGGTGGCGTCCAGGTCGAGCATGGCCTGGTCGATCAGGCGCTGCTCGGTGGCGTCGTAACCGACCAGCTCGGGGCCGATCTGCTCGATGACGGCGAGGACGGCCTTCTCCACGCCCTTGCCGAAGTAGCGGTTCTTGTCGCCGTCGCGAAGCTCCAGGGCCTCGAAGGCACCGGTGGAGGCACCGGACGGAACAGCGGCACGACCGGTGCTGCCGTCGTCGAGGCCGACCTCGACCTCGACCGTGGGGTTACCGCGGGAGTCGAGGATTTCGCGGGCTACGACGACATCAATGGACGGCACGAGGCATCTCCTAGCGGAAGCGGATGAGGGTCGTTACGACCAGAGCCTAACCGCACGGGCCCGCCGGGCCGTGCCACGCACGGCCCTGTCTCACCGTGTGACCGGTCTACTCGTCGGTAGTTCACCTGAAGGACCACAGAACCGGCCGCCCGCCCGCGGGTGCCGCCCCACGGGCGGACGGTCCGTTCGTACCGTGCCGGTCCGTCAGACCAGCCGCAGTTGCTGGCCGGGCAGGATCAGGTCCGGATCGGCCCCGACGACCTCCCGGTTGTTCGCATACAGCTGGTCCCAGCCGCCGGGAAGTTCGAGCGCGGCGGCGATGCCGGACAGCGTGTCGCCCTCGCGCACGGTGTACGGCTCGCGGCCGAGCGCGGGCACCGGGACGGCCTGCAGGGTGCGGCCGCCCTCGCCGGCCGCCACACCGTCGTCCGGCTCGGCCGGTTCGGTCGGAACGGGGGGCAGATGGCGCTCGTAGATCTCCTTGTGCGCCGTCCAGTACCACTGGTCGCCCTTCTGGTACCAGTACACGCCGGAGTCGGCGTCGAAGCCGCCGCGGCCCGGGAACTTCGGCGACGGCGCGCCCTGCCCGGTACTACTGCGGGTCTCGCCGGTACTCCCCGCGGAGGTGCGGGTCAGGCCGGCGCGTTTGGAACACACCGGCCACGCGCCGGGGCCCTGGGTGGCCAGCACCTTCTCGGCGACGGCGATCTGCTGACTCTTGCTCGCCTGGTGGGCGAGCGGGGCGTACCGGGCGCCGCCGAACCCCTTCCAGGTACGGGCGGTGAACTGCAGCCCGCCGTAGAAGCCGTTGCCGGTGTTGATCTTCCAGTTGCCGCCGCTCTCGCACTGGGCGACCTTCTCCCAGATCGAGACCGGGGCGGCATGGGCTCCGCCCGCGGTGAGCAGCGGCATGGCGAGGCCGACACCCGCGACACCCGCGACGGCGACCGCCTTCTGGGCGGTCGTCCTGCGGCGGTGGCGGCCAGGTCCGGTGAAGAGCATGGGTTTTCCCTCTCCGAACGCCTGCGAGGTGAGCTGTCGGGTTCGGACCGGGAGGCTTGGCCCGGCCGCGGCCGCAGGAGGGGCCCTGCTGACGCGGCTTCACCCCTAGCCGTGGGGACGGCGACGAACGTGGTTCCCCCGCCCCTGTCCTTGGTCTCGGTCGTGAGGCCCGGGTGCGGCGGACAGGATTCGGCGTTGCCGCACGCGGGGTCCGCGGCTGCGGACTGTTCGGGAGAGTAAGCAGATCGAACGGACGATCACAAGCTCATCTCGCTGATATCACGTGGGAATTACGGAGAGCCTATTATCGCCCACGAACGATGCCGGTATTTCCTGATTGATGAGTGTTCAGATCCGATCACTCCCGATCGGCGCGACACACCGTCAGACCGGGTCGCACCGCCCGGACGGCTCCGCCGCGGTCTCCGGGGTGAAGGCGACCGGGAGCTCGCGCAGGCCGCGCATGATGAGGCCGCCGCGCCAGCGCAGGTCGGCGGGGTCGGCGTCCAGGGCGAGATCGGGGAGGCGGGTCAACAGGGTGGCCAGGGCCGCGCGGCCCTCAAGCCGGGCCAGCGGGGCGCCGATGCAGTAGTGGATGCCGTGGCCGAAGCCCAGGTGCGGGTTGTCGGTGCGGGCGAGGTCCAGGGTGTTCTCGTCGGCGAACCGGGCCGGGTCGCGGTCGGCGGCGGCCAGCACCACCAGCACCGGGTCGCCGACCGGGACGTCCACCCCGCCGATCGTCAGCGGACGGGTGGCGAACCGCCACGTGGCGAGCTCCACCGGTCCGTCGTAGCGCAGCAGCTCCTCGATCCCGGTCTCCAGCAGGCCGCCCTCGCCGCGGGCCAGCGACTCCTGCAGCAGCGCCCGCTGGCCGGGGTTGCGCAGCAGCGCGTACAGGCCGTTGCCGATCAGGTTGACGGTGGTCTCGAACCCGGCGAACAGCAGGATGAAGGCCATCGCGGCGGCCTCGTTCTCGGTCAGGTGCTCGCCGTGGTCGCTGGCCCGGATCAGCCCGGAGATCAGGTCGTCGCCGAGGTCGGCCCGCTTGCGGTGGATCAGCTCCGCCAGGTAGGTCCGCATCCGCTTCACGGCCCGGCCGACACCGCCGCGCTGCCCGCCGTGGTGTCGGATCATCATGCCGGCCCAGTCGCGGAAGTCGTCCTGGTCCTCGGCCGGCACGCCGAGCAGGTCGCAGATCGCGTAGATCGGCAGCGGGAAGGCGAACTCGTGGATCAGGTCGGCGGTGCCCCGCTCGGCGAAGGAGTCGATCAGCCGGTCGGTGAGCTGCTGCACCCGGGGCTCGAACTCCGCCACCCGGCGCGGGGTGAACGCCTTGGACACCAGCCGCCGCAGGCGGGTGTGGTCCGGCGGGTCGATGTTCAGCAGGTGGGTCATCAGGTCGGCCTGGCGCTCCCCCGGGATGCCGACCCGGCCGGAGCGGTGCGCCTGCTCGCTGTGGTGCACCGGGTTCTTGGAGAGCCGGGAGTCGGCGAGCGCCTGCCGGGCGTCCGCGTACCGGGTGACCAGCCAGGCCTCCACCCCGCTCGGCAGCGTGGTGCGGTGCACCGGCGCGTGCTCGCGCAACCAGGCGTACGCGGGGTACGGGTCGGCGGCGAACTCCCAGGTGAAGAGTTCCGGCTGGTCGGGGCGGGAGGTGTCCGGCATGCCCCGACGGTATCCGCTGCCGGCCACCCGATCGGGGGTGCCCGCGGCACGGCCGGATCCGATCGGCCCGAACGGGCGTGAGCCTGGTCACCTGGGGGGTAATCCCTGTTGCGGGGGGTCGCGAGGTGCCTACGATCCTCCGATAGCCGTGGAGGGCGGACGTGCGGAGCCGCCCACGGGGTGTCGTGCTCAGAGAGGAGCAGGCCGTGCGAGTAGCCGGGGCAGTGGTGGTCATCGCCGTACTCAGCGGGGGCGAGGGGGCCGATCTGGCCCGCCGCTTCGCCGCCGCGGGTGCCGCGGGCATGCTCGTGGCCGACCTGCGCCCGGGTGTCGCGGAGGACCTCGCGGCCGAGCTCGACCGCCCCGGCTGCCCGGTCGTCGGCGTGAGCGGCGACGTCCACCAGCCCAGCGACGTCGCCGCCCTGGTCGACACCGCGACCAAGCACCTCGGCCGGATCGACCTGTTCGCGGTGGCCGGCCCGCACGGCGAGCGGATCGTCTCCTTCGCCGACCTGCCCGACCACCTCGCCCCGCTGGCCGAGCTGCTCGAACTGGTCGGCGAGGCGATCAGCGAGGTCGTCCCGCCGCAGCGTCAGTCCGACAGCCCCTCGGCCGTCCGCACCGCCGTCCGGTAGCGGCGCGCGGCACCGCGCAGCGCCGCGTCGACGTCCACCCCGGCGTCATAGGCGCGCTGCGCCACGGCCAGTAGCAGCTCGCCGGCGCTCTGCGCGGTCAGCTCGTCCGGCAGCTCGTACGGGGAGTCCGGCACGGCGGTGAAGCCGGCCCGGCGCACCCGCGAGACCAGCTTGGCCGCGTACGCCAGTGCGGGCAGCCCCGACGGCACCCCGTCCAGCACCGAGTCGCGCTGCTTCTCCGCGGCCTTCAGCTGCTCCCAGTTGGCCTCGACCTGCGCGGAGCCGGCGGCCTCCACGTCGCCGAAGACGTGCGGGTGGCGGTACATCAGCTTCTCGACGATGTCGCCGGCCACGTCGTCGACGGAGAACGGGTCCTCCGGGTGCTCCTCGGCGATCCGGGCGTGGAAGAAGACCTGCAGCAGGACGTCCCCGAGCTCCTCGCGGAGCGTCTCCCGGTCGCCCTCCTCGATCGCCTCGACGAGTTCGTACGCCTCCTCGACCAGGTACTTCACCAGCGACTCGTGGGTCTGCTCGGCGTCCCAGGGGCAGCCGCCGGGCGAGCGCAGCCGGTCCATCACCGAGGCCAGGTCGAGCAGCCGTGCGCCCGGCAGGTCGTACGAGCCGGGCAGCAGCTCGATCTCGGGGGCGGTGCCGGCCTCCTCGACGGCGAGGCGGGCCAGTGCGTCGGTGAGTCCCGGGTCGCCGTCCGGGCTGCCCAGCCAGACCACCGGGGCGGCCCCGGCAAGCAGGCGGGCCAGCGCCGGCGCGGACGTCCGCTCGATGATCTCCGCCTCGACGCCGGCCTGCCGCAGGGCGGGCAGCTGCGGGTGCCCGGGGTCGCCGGCCAGCACCCGGCCGGCCGAGCGCAGGGCCTCCCAGGCCGGCCAGGACAGCAGGCCGGGGGCGACCCGGTGGGTGGTGGTCAGCAGGATCAGCTTCGGAGTCTCCACACCCCGAACCTACCGCCCCGCGGTACCGGCCCTGCGCGGCCCGACCAGGGCTGACGGCCGTGCGGTCAGGCGGCGGGCGCCCGCTGCAGCAGCCAGTCGGTGGCGGCGTCGACCAGGGCGATCTTCTGCGGGTCCCAGCGGCCGTAGCGGGGGTTGACCTCGACCTTGAGTGCCCGGCCGGCCTCGGCGAGGGCCTTGCGCACCGCGGCGTCGCCCTGCTCGGTGCGGGCGTCCTGGCCGGCCGCGGCGGCGATCTTCCGGATGCCGATCTGCTGCCGGTAGAAGACGGGGACGTCCTCGGCGGCCACGCCCTGACGGAGCAGCAGCTGCCGCTCCAGGGCGGCGTCCCCGCCGAGCAGCTGGGCGTCGTTCCGCCGGGCCTCGGCGATCTCCCCCTGGGTGACGGAGAGGCCGCGGTCGGCGAGGGCGCGGGCGATCACCCGGTCGAGGACGAGTTCGGCGACCGTCCGCCGGACCAGGCCGGCCTGCTCGGTGCCGGTGCCGCCCGGGGCGGCCGCGGCGGTGGCGTCCCGCAGCGCGCTCACCTTGGCCTGCACCTCGGCGATCGGGATCCGCTCGTCGCCGACCACCGCCGCCGCTCCCTGGTGGGCCGGGGAGCCGCCGCACGCGGTCAGCACGGCGGCCGCGAGCAGGATCCCGGCGGCCGTCCGGGCCGGGCGGAGGGCGGAGCTGGTGCGGATCACGTGGGGCCTCCCGTGCGGTGGGTGGGGCTATGGCGTCCGGTGGTTCTCCTGACTGGAGTGAACAATAGGGAGCCGCCCGCGGCTTGCCCAGACCCCCGCCGCCGGGCCCCGCACCCGGTGCCCGTCCGGCCTCAGCCCCCGGCGGCGTACGGGTTGCCGGGCACCGGGGTCGGCGGCGGTGTGGCCGGGGCGAACAGCCGCGGGTCGGGCCGGGAGGTGCCGGCGGGCGGGGTGGCGGCGGGCGGCCGCACCGGGGTGCCGCCGGGCAGCGGGGTGGCGGTGCGCAGCCCGCCGATCCGGTCGAGCAGGGCGCGCAGCCGGCGGACGTCGGCGTGGTGCGGGCCGCGGCGGCGCTCGGTGTCCAGCAGGAGTTCGAGCAGGGTGTGCCAGGCGCCGTCGTGGTCGCCGGCGGCGGTGAGCAGCCGGCCGGTGCGCTCGCGGACCTCCAGGGCCTGGTCGGAGTCGGGCGGCAGCGCGGCGGTGAGCCCGCGGTACTCGGCGAGCGCCTCGGTGGTGCGGCCGAGGCGCTCCAGGCATTCGGCGGCGCGCTGGCGGTGGTCGAGCGTCGCGGGGTCGTAGGGGCCGCGTTCGGCGGCGGTGGCGGCGGCGAGCAGCCGGTACTCGGCGAGGGCCTCCCGGGCGCGGCCCTCCTCCAGCAGGGTGCGGGCGTGGATGGTCCGGACGGTCTGCAGCAGCGGGGCGCCGTCGCCGAGCGCGGCGGCGATCCGGGGCAGCAGCCGGGCGGCGAGGTCGACCACCTCGGCGTGCCGGCGGGCGGCGACCAGGTCGGAGAGCCGGGCGCAGGCCGCGGTGAGTTCCTCGTCCGGTTCGGCGGCGCGCGGTGCGACGGCCGCGATCAGCACCGGGGCGGGGTCGGCCGGGGGTGCGGGGGCCGGCAGCGGCAGCCGCAGCCGCGCGGCGGCCGGGGCGGCGGCGCGGGCGGGGAGCGGCTGGTGCGGGTGGCGGTAGGGGCGGGCGGTGTCGGGCAGCGGGCCGTACGGCGGCTGCGGTTCGGCGGCCGGGGCCGGTAGCAGCGGCAGCAGCGCCGCGTACACCTGCTGGGCGTCGGCGGGGCGGTCGGCGGGCTGCTTGGCGAGCAGGTCGAGGACCAGCCGTTCCAGGGCGGGCGGGACGTCCGGGCGCAGCTCGCGCAGCGGGGGCGGTGGCTCGTCGACGTGCCGGCGGAGCACGCCGAGCGCGGTGGGGGCGGTGAACGGGGCGTCGCCGGTGAGCATCTCGTGCAGCAGGCAGCCGAGGGCGTAGAGGTCGCTGCGCGGGTCGACACCGGCGGCGAGGGCCTGCTCGGGAGCCATGTAGGCGGGGCTGCCGATCGGGGTGCCGGTGAGGGTGAGCCGGGTGGCGTCCGGGTCGAGGGCGGTGGCGATGCCGAGGTCGAGCAGGACGGTCCGCCCGTCCGGACGGATCATCACATTGCTGGGCTTCAGATCCCGGTGGACGACCGGGACGGCGTGCACGGCGGCGAGCGCGGAGCAGAGCTGGGCGGCCGCGGCGACCGCGCGGTCGACGGTCAGCGGGCCGTCCTCGGCGAGCAGGTCGGCGAGGCTGACGCCGGGCACCCGCTGCATGACGAGGTAGAGCTCGCCGCTGTCGGTGCCGGCGTCGAAGACGGTGACCAGGCCCGGGTGGTCGAGGGCGGCGCTGATCCGGCTCTCGCGCAGGAAGCGGCGGCGCAGTTCGTCGCCGCGGCTGCGGGTGGCGTCCTCGGGTCCGAGCAGGTCGGTGCGGAGCAGCTTGACCGCGACCCGGCGGTCGAGCCGCTGGTCGTGGCCGGCCCAGACCTGGCCCATGCCGCCGTGCCCGATCTTCTCGGTGAGCCGGTAGCGGCCGTCGACGACCCGGGCGCCGGTCACGGGCGGCCGTCCCCGGCCTGACGGCGCAGCAGTTCACCGAGCTGCTGCAGGTCGTCGCCGCCGGGGGCGGCCCGCACGGTGGGGGTGTGCGGGGCGGACGGCTGCGGCTGCGGGGCCTGCGCCTGCGGGTGGACCTGCGGCTGCGGCTGCGGCTGGGCGTACGGCTGGGGCTGGGGCTGCTGGTAGCCGGGGGCCGGGGCGGGCACGGCGAGCATGGGCGCGGGCGGGGTCTGGGCGCCTGGCGGGTACGCCGTCGGCAGGTAGAGGCCCTGCGGCGGCCAGGGGGCGGCGGGCCGGCCGCGGTTCCAGATCGAGGCGCTGTCCATGATCAGGAAGTGGGCGGGTGCCACGATCCAGAGCACGATCGCGGTCAGGCCGGTGACGTCCGCGTACCAGGTGCCGGTGGTCTCCTTGGGCGAGAGCCCGAGGACGACGTACATGGTGAGCTGGACGAGGCCGAAGACCACCGCGCCGATCACGTCCGCCGCCCGACGGCGGCGCGCCGCGAGCAGGACCGACGGCGCCATGCCGAGCAGACCGAAGGTCAGCAGCGGCATCAGGCAGACGAGAATCCTGTGGAGCAGGCTGAACGGGCCGCCGGCGGTGTGGCCGGGCTGCCCGTACAGGGGGCCGGACATGCGCGCTCCTGTGCGGGGTCGAGGGTGTGTCGCACACCGTACCGTCACACCGGCCGGGCGAGCAGAGCCTTTCCGCCCGTGGCGCCCGACGCCCGTCGGATCCGCCGCTCCTACCGCTCCGTCAGGCCGCCGGCGGCGAGGCCGTCGGTGAGCCCCCGGGCGAGTTCGCGGCCGAGCGCGGCGGCCCGGTCGAGGGCGGCCTCGAAGTCGGCGATCCGGCGGAAGGCCGCGCCGAGCTCGCGCTGGCGCGCGGGCGGGACCCGGGGCAGTTCGACCCGGCGGACGTCCAGCCGGGTGGTGGTGGAGGCGTAGCTGCTGGCCCGGCGGGCGCTACCGGTGGCGCGCAGCACGCCGGCCAGGAAGTCCGGGTCGAGCTGGGCCGGGTCGGGGCGCAGCAGGTGCAGGCGGGGGCCGAGGGCGACCCCGTCCAGCGGGCCGCCGGCCCGCACCACGCGGGCGGTGCCGCCGCCGAGGGCGGGGACGAGGACGTCGCCGGGGCGGGTGGTGAGCGGGGCGTCGACGGCGGCCGCAGTGCCGCCGGGGGCGGCGCCGGCGAGCAGGTCCTGGTCGGTGAGGACGGGGATGTCCGACGGTCCGTCACCGGTCGCGCGGATCGGGACGCCCTGGCCGCTGGAGTGCACCTCCAGCGCCCCCGCGCGGGCGAGTTCGCCGACGGTCACCAGCGGCGGCTCGGCGGTCGACGGGCTGTCGGCGACGGCGGGCAGGGCGCCCGCCGGGTCGGCCGGGCCGGCGAGCAGCTCACCGAGCCGGGCCTGCAGGTGGTGCAGGGCGGCGGCCCCGCCGTCGGGGGCGGCGGCGGGCAGGTGGCGGGCCGGGGAGAGGTCGGTCTCGTCGTCGAGCAGGTCGAGGGCGGGCACCGCGCGGTGGACTCCGGGGCGGTCGACGGGCAGCGGTGCGCCCTCGCGGGCGGCGGTGTCGAAGGCCTGCCAGGTGTCGAGGACGGTGCGGTGCAGGGCGGGCCAGTCGATCCGGTCGCGGCCGCCCTCGGCCGCGGGGTGCGCCGCGGCGGCGTCGAGCAGCAGGACCCGGCGGAAGTCGTCGCCGTGGCGGGGGCCGCGCAGCAGCCACAGGTGCAGCGGGACGCCGTACGGCGGGGCGGTTCCGGCGGGCAGCGCGACGACGGCGCGCAGCGCGCCGGAGCGGACGAGTTCGGCCCGGATCCGGCGGCCGGCCCGGCGCGAGGCGACGGTGGGCGGCAGCAGCAGGGCGGCGAGGCCGCCGGGGCGGGTGTGCGCCAGGCAGTGCAGCACCCAGGCGAGTTCGGACTCCCCGCGCGGCGGGACGAGGCCGCCGGGCCAGCGGGAGTCGTACTGGAGCTCGTCGTGGCCCCAGTCCCGCTCGTTGTAGGGCGGCTGGCAGAGCACGGTGTCGGCGGCGAGGCCGGGGTGGGCGTCGGCGCGCAGCGAGTCGCCGGCGCGCAGGTCGAGGGCGAGCGGGGCGGGGGTGCCGGGCGGGGTGTGCAGGGCGAGCCTGAGCAGGGTGAGGGCGGTGTGCACCGGGTCGAGGTCCTGCCCGTGCCGGGCGGCCGCCGGGCCGGCGGCGAGCAGCAGGGCGCCGAGGCCGCACGCAGGGTCGAGGACGGTACCCCCGGCGCCGCCGGGGCCGGCCAGGTCGGCGAGGAGGGCGGCGGCCTCGGGCGGGGTGGTGGCGGCGGGCCGGGCGGCGGCCTCGGTGTGCCGGGCGAGCAGCTGCTCGAAGGCGCCGGCCGGGCCGTGCTCCTCGGCGAGTCGTACCAGCAGGCGGGCGAGGTCGAGGTAGGTGGCGCCGGCGAGCCGGGGCAGGGCGAGCCGGGCGGCGCCGTCGGGGCCGAGGACGGAGGCCGCGGTCTGTTGCAGCAGGCGGGGCAGTGCGGTGGCGAGCCGGGTGTCGGGTTCCTCGCGCAGGGCGTCCCAGCCGGCCGGGTCGCGGTGCAGCTGGAGCAGGAGGGCGCCGGCGGCGAGGAGCGGGGCGGCGGGGTGGCCGTCGGGGTCGCGGAGGGTCTCCAGCTGACGGCGGACGCGTTCCAGCAGCGGCAGTTCGGCGATCTTTCCCTGGGCGCGGAGCCAGCGCTCGACCTCGTCGAGGCGGAAGGTCGGGCTGGTGTCGGTACCGCCGGCGGGCTGCGGGAAGTCGACGTGGCGGCGGCGCCAGTTGCTGACGGCGGCCCGTCCGACGCCGGCCAGGCGGGCGATCTCGACGGCGGTCACCTCGGGACGGTCCGGCATCGGGGGCTCCTCGGTCGGGCGGCGGCGGGGCGGGTCGCGGGGGTGTTCTCCTGCGGTCCGCGGCGCGTGTGACCGCCCAGCATAGCCATGGGCGCCCCAGCCTCGTTCACACGTGAACAGAGGCGTTTCATGAATCACCGTTGACAGTGTTCACAGTACATGGTGTGATCTGGTCATCGCCGAATCGGCCCGATGCCGCGGCGAATCCACCTGCCACCTTGGGGAGTTCACGTCATGACCCGCAGCACCGTCCGCCGCTCCGCCGCCGTCCTGCTCGCCGCCTCCCTGGTCGCCCTGGGCGCCGCCGCCTGCAACACCGGCGCGTCCTCCGTCTCCACCGAGGCGAAGAAGCCGGCCTCCGGCGCTCCCGCCTCCGCCGCCGGCACGGCCGGTACCGCCAAGCAGGGCGCCGCCGCCCCCGCCAAGGTCGGCGACACCATCGCGCTGAAGGGCTTCGAGAAGACCACCACCGCCGACGTCACCGTGGTCAAGGTCGTCGACAACGCCGAGGGCGAGGACGAGTTCAGCAAGCCGGCCGACGGCAAGCGCTTCGTCGCCGTCCAGTTCCGGATCAAGGCCACCGGCAAGGCCTACAGCGACGCCCCCGCCAACAGCGCCAAGCTGCTGGACGCCCAGGGCCAGTCCTTCTCCACCGGCTTCTACGACACCAAGGCCGGCCAGGGCTTCTCCGGCTCCGTGAACATCGCCCCCGGCGAGAGCGGCCTCGGCTTCCTGACCTTCGAGGTGCCCAAGGACGCCGTGCTCGACAAGGTCCAGTTCACCCTCGACAGCGGCATGGCCGACCAGACCGGCCAGTGGAAGCTCTCCTGACCTGCGCCGCTCCACGTGGAACGAGTGGAACAAAAAGGGCGGCCTCGGGCACAGGGCCCGAGACCGCCGATCGGAGCCGGGGGCGCTACCGCTTCGCGCCCGCCAGGTCGTCGAACATGGTGGTGAGGAACTCCGTGCTCCAGGCCAGGAGTTCACGGCCGAGCAGCGGCTTTCCGCCGATCCGTCCGCCGCTCACCGGGCGGGGCACGAGCAGCTGCGAGGTGGCCGCCTTGATCTGGGTGCGGGGGTAGAGGCGGTTGAGCCGCAGCTGCTGGGACTCGCGGAGCTCCACCGGGCCGAAGCGGACGAAGTTGCCCTGCAGGGTGATGTCGGCGACGCCGCAGCGCCGGGAGTACAACCGGAGGCCCGCCACCATCAGCAGGTTCTCCACCGGCTCGGGCAGCTTGCCGTAGCGGTCGGTGAGCTCCTCCCGGACATGGACGATGTCCTCCTCGGAGTTGACCGCGGCGATCGAGCGGTAGGCCTGCAGGCGCAGCCGCTCGCCGGGCGCGTAGTCGTGCGGCACGTGGGCGTCGACCGGCAGCTCGATCTTCACCTCCAGCGGCTCCTCCTCCGGCGCGCCGCCGCCCTCCAGCGACTCGCGGAACTCGGCCACCGCCTCGCCGACCATCCGCATGTAGAGGTCGAAGCCGACCCCGGCGATGTGGCCGGACTGCTCGCCGCCGAGCAGGTTGCCGGCGCCGCGGATCTCCAGGTCCTTCATGGCGACGTACATGCCGGCGCCCATCTCGGTGTGCTGGGCGATGGTGGCGAGGCGCTCGTGCGCCGTCTCGGTCAGCGGCTTCTCCGGCGGGTACAGCATGTAGGCGTAGCCGCGTTCGCGGCCGCGGCCGACCCGGCCGCGCAGCTGGTGCAGCTGGGAGAGGCCGAAGGTGTCGCCGCGTTCGACGATCAGGGTGTTGGCGTTGGAGATGTCGATGCCGGACTCCACGATCGTCGTGGACACCAGGACGTCGAACTCCTTCTCCCAGAAGTCGACGACGACCTTCTCCAGGTGGGTCTCGCCCATCTGGCCGTGCGCGGTGGCGACCCGGGCCTCGGGCACGAGCTCCTTCAGCCGGGCGGCCGCCTTGTCGATCGACTCGACCCGGTTGTGGATGTAGAACACCTGGCCCTCGCGCAGGAGTTCGCGGCGGACGGCGGCGGCGATCTGCTTCTCGTCGTACGGGCCGACGAAGGTCAGCACCGGGTGCCGCTCCTCCGGCGGGGTGGTGATGGTGGACATCTCGCGGATGCCGGTGACGGCCATCTCCAGGGTGCGCGGGATCGGCGTCGCCGACATGGTCAGCACGTCGACGTTGGCCCGCAGCTTCTTCAGCTGCTCCTTGTGCTCGACGCCGAAGCGCTGCTCCTCGTCGACGATGACCAGGCCGAGGTCCTTGAAGCGGGTCTCCGCGGAGAACAGCCGGTGGGTACCGATGACCACGTCCACCGAGCCTTCGAACAGGCCCTCCAGGACGGCCTTCGCCTCGCTGTCGGTCTGGAAGCGGGAGAGCGCCTTCACGTTGACCGGGAAGTTGGCGTACCGCTCGGCGAAGGTGGAGAAGTGCTGCTGGACGAGGAGCGTGGTGGGCACCAGCACGGCGACCTGCTTGCCGTCCTGCACCGCCTTGAAGGCGGCCCGCACCGCGATCTCGGTCTTGCCGTAGCCGACGTCGCCGCAGATCAGCCGGTCCATCGGGACGGACTTCTCCATGTCCCCCTTGACCTCGCCGATGGTGGTGAGCTGGTCCGGGGTCTCCGCGTACGGGAAGGCGTCCTCCAGCTCGCGCTGCCACGGGGTGTCCGGGCCGAAGGCGTGGCCCGGGGCGGCCATCCGCGCCGAGTACAGCTTGATCAGGTCGGCGGCGATCTCCTTGACCGCCTTCTTCGCCCGCTGCTTGGTCTTCGCCCAGTCCGCGCCGCCGAGCCGGTGCAGGGTGGGCGCCTCGCCGCCGACGTACTTGGTGACCTGGTCGAGCTGGTCGGACGGCACGAACAGCCGGTCGCCGGGGTGGCCGCGCTTGGCCGGCGCGTACTCCAGCACCAGGTACTCGCGGGTGGCGCCCTGCACGGTGCGCTGCACCATCTCGACGTACTTGCCGACGCCGTGCTGCTCGTGCACCACGTAGTCGCCGGCCGCCAGGGCCAGCGGGTCGATGGCGTTGCGGCGCCGGGACGGCATCCGCCGCATGTCCTTGGTGGAGGACTTCTGGCCGGACAGGTCGGTCTCGGTGACGACGGTGAGCTTCAGCGCCTCGTCGACGAAGCCGTGCTCGATCGAGCCGCAGGAGACGTACACGACGTCCCGGGTCGGCGCCTCGGCGAGGTCGGCGACCAGACGCGCGGGGATGCCCTCGCCGGAGAGCACCTCGGCCAGCCGGGAGGCCGGGCCGTGGCCCTCCGTCACCATGACGACCCGCCAGTCGGCGTTCAGCCGCTCCTTGGCGTCGGCGATGGCCCGGGCGGTGTCGCCGCGGTACGCCTCCACGGCGTGCATGCCGAGCGTCAGGGTGTCGGCGTCGCCGCGCCGATCGGCGGCTCCGCCGCGGGCGAGGATGCTGCTGACCGTGGAGTCGCTGGTCGCGAACGGGCTCACCGACCACCAGGGCAGCCCGATCTCCGCCGCGTGCTCACGGACGTCCGCCAGCGACCACAGCGAGGCCGCCGAGACGTCGATCTCCTCGATGTCGATCGGCCGGTCGCCGCCGGCCGCCGCGGCCACCCAGGACGCCTGCAGGAACTCCTGGCTGGTCGCGACCAGGTCGGCCGCCCGGGTGCGGACCCGCTCCGGGTCGCAGACCACCGCGATCGAGCCCTTCGGCAGCACGTCCAGCAGCAGCTCCATGTCGTCCACCAGGACGGGGGCCAGCGACTCCATGCCCTCGACCGCGATGCCCTCGGCGATCCTGTCCAGGATCTCGGCCAGCCCGGGCTGCCGGCCGGCCAGCTCGGCGGCCCGCGCCCGCACCTCGTCGGTGAGCAGCAGCTCCCGGCAGGGCGGCGCCCACAGGCCGTGCTCGGCGATCTCCAGCGAGCGCTGGTCGGCCACCTTGAAGTAGCGGATCTCCTCGACGTCGTCGCCCCAGAACTCCACCCGCAGCGGGTGCTCCTCGGTCGGCGGGAAGACGTCCAGGATGCCGCCGCGCACCGCGAACTCGCCGCGCTTCTCGACCAGTTCGACCCGGGCGTAGGCGGCCGCGGCCAGCCGACGGGCGACCTCGTCCAGGTCGTGCTGCTCGCCGCGCTGGAGGGCCACCGGCTCCAGCTCGGCCAGGCCCTTCACCTGCGGCTGCAGCACCGAGCGGACGGGGGCGACGACCACCTGCACCGGGCCGGCCGTGAGGTCGTCGGCCCGCGGGTGGACGATCCGGCGCAGCACCGCGAGCCGGCGGCCCACGGTGTCCGAGCGCGGGGAGAGCCGCTCGTGCGGCAGGGTCTCCCAGGCCGGGAACTCGGCGACCGCGTCCGGGGGCAGCAGCGAGCGCAGGCTCGCCGCCAGGTCCTCGGCCTCCCGGCCGGTGGCGGTGACGGCCAGCACCGGGCGGCCGCGCTCGCCGGCCTTCGCCGCGAGCGACCGGGCCAGGGCGGCGATCGCGAAGGGCCGTGCGGCCGGTGGTCCCACCAGATCGAGGTGCTGCCTGTGGCCCGTGGCCGCCGCTTCGATCGCCTCGGCGAGGGCGGCGTCCCGTACGACGACATCGAGCAGTCCGGACAGGCTCATGCTTCTTGGCTCCACGGCTGGAGTGGCCCGGCGCCGAGCGGTCGGCCGGGCAACGCGAACGGCCCGGAACGCGGAACGCCCCGGGGGTGTCCAGCCTACGCCGCGCCGCACCCGGACACCCCGCACACCGGCCGGGGTGGACGGCGCACAGCAGGGCAGAACGTCAAGAACTCGACATACTCCTGTCACTGCCCGTCCATGGACGCCGCGCAGGATGGTTCACGTGCCCGCCGCACCCAACCGTGGGGGATGGCTGCAGCGGCGCCGTCGCAGCCCGATGGGGGTCGGGAGTGCGAAGGCCGGACGGCCCTGGGTGGGGGCGGCCGGCAGTTGTGGAGGCCCGGGCCGCCCCTCACGGGGTGGCCCGGGCCTCGCCCTTTCCCGCGTTTGGGCGAAGCCGCCCGCGCACGGGCGCGCTCTCCGTACCCTCGTGTGAAGAAGGTGTGGGTCCGCCCCGCAGAGGGTGTGCGCACCGCCGCGATGGAGGGGGTACTTCGTCATGCGCGTGGTCATCGCAGGGCAGGGCTACGTCGGGCTGCCGCTGGCCGTCCGGGCCGCCGAGCTGGGGCACACGGTGGTCGGGTACGACGTCGACGAGCGGCGCATCAAGCGGCTCGCGGTCGGCGAGTCCTACGTCGAGGACATCCCCGGCGAGCGGCTGCGGCCGCTGCTCGACAGCGGTGCCTACCTGCCCTCCGCCGAACCCTCCGACGTGGCCGCCTTCGACATCGCGGTGATCACCGTACCGACGCCGCTGCGGGACGGCGCCCCCGACCTGTCGTACATCGAGGCCTCCGCCCGGCTGCTCGCCCGGCACCTGCGGCCCGGGGCGACCGTCGTCCTGGAGTCCACCACCTACCCGGGGACGACCGAGGAGCTGCTCGCCCCGCTGCTGGAGGAGGGCTCCGGGCTGCGGGCCGGCGCCGACTTCCACCTCGGCTACTCCCCGGAGCGGATCGACCCCGGCAACCCGCAGTGGAAGCTGGAGAACACCCCGAAGGTCGTCTCCGGCACCACCGCGGAGGGCCTGGCCGCGGTCGACGCCTTCTACGGGCAGCTGGTGGAGCGCACCGTGCCGGTCTCCTCCTGCAAGGAGGCCGAGCTGACCAAGCTGCTGGAGAACACCTTCCGGCACGTGAACATCGCCCTGGTCAACGAGCTGGCGATGTTCGCCCACGACCTCGGCATCGACGTGTGGGAGGCCATCGACGCGGCCTCCACCAAGCCCTTCGGCTACCTGCGCTTCACCCCGGGCCCGGGGGTCGGCGGGCACTGCCTGCCGATCGACCCGTCGTACCTGTCCTGGCGGGTGGAGCGGACCCTCGGCCGGTCCTTCCGCTTCGTCGAGCTGGCGAACGACGTCAACAGCCACATGCCCGACTACGTGGTGCGGCGGCTGACCGAGGCGCTCAACGAGCGCCGCCGCTCGGTGAACGGCTCCCGGGTGCTCGTCCTCGGCCTGGCCTACAAGAAGAACACCGGCGACGCCCGGGAGACCCCGGCGGCCCGGGTCGTCGAGCTGCTGACCCGGATGGGCGCCGAGGTCCGCGCCGCCGACCCGCACGTGGTGGCCGGCGTCCACGTCGCCGAGCCCACGATCCCCGGCCAGCGCACCGCCGCGCCCGACCACGAGGGCGACCCGCTGGCCACCGTGCGCCGCGTCGAGGCCACGCCCGAGGAGCTGGCCGCCGCCGACGCCGTGGTGCTGCTGGCCGACCACGACGAGTTCGACTACACGGAGATCACCGAGCACGCCCGGTACGTCCTGGACTGCCGGCGCAGGCTGACGGGCGCCGCCGTCGAGGTGCTCTGACCGGGGCCGGGCGGGTCGGTCAGCCGCGGCGGGTGACGCGGTTGGGCCGGGTGTCGTGGTCGATGCCGTCGTCCACGATGACGATCTTGGGGACGATCTTCGGCTCGGCCTCGGGCTCCTCGCCGGCCTCCGCCGGGGCCGGGGCCTCGGCGGGCGCGTCCGCCGCGGGCACGTCCTCGGCGGCCGGGGCGGCGGGGGCGTCCAGCGGCTTCTTCAGCAGCAGGTCGAGCGTCAGCTCGGGCTCGTTCGCCTCCTTGGCCGCGGCCTCCAGGGCGGCCGGGCGGCTGCCCGGCTCGATCCGGCCGAGGGCGGTGCCGGTGAGCTCGGCGAGGGTCGTCTTGACGGTGTCGAGGCGCTCCTGCATCTCGGCGTGCCGGCCGGCGAAGTCCTCCTGGTCGCGCTCGCTGTTGGCGCGGATGTTCTCGGCCTTGCGGCGGGCGGCGGAGAGCAGGTCCTCGGAGCGCTTCTGGGCGGCGCCCTCGATGGTGCGGATCTCCGCGAGGATGTCCTCGCGGTGCTGCTCTGCCTCCCGCAGCCGGCGCTCCGCACCGGCGGTGATCTTGGCTTCCTCGGCGTCCGCCCGGGCCTCGGCCTCGGCGAACATCTCGTCGGAGCGGCGCCGCAGCTCGGCCAGCTTGGCCTCGGCGCGCTCCTCGGCCTCGGCGGCGGCGACCCGGGTGCGGGCGGCGTCCGCGGTGGCGGTGTCGCGGGTGGTCCGGGCGTCCTGCTCGGCGGCCGCGACGAGCGCGTCCGCCTCGGCGCGGCTGCGGTCCTCGGTGCCGCGGGCGGCCTGCTCGGCCTCGCCGCGGACGGTCGCGGAGTGGGTCTCGGCGGCGCGGGCTGCGGCCCGGCCTGCCTGCTCGGCGTCCGCCTCGGCCTGCGCGGCGTCCCGCCCGGCGTTGTCCCGGACGGCGGCGGCCTCGTTCTCGGCGATCAGCATGAGGGCGCCCGCCTGGGCGCTGAGCCGTCCGTAGTCGGGCTCGGGCGCGTCCTCCCTGGCCTGGCGGATCTCGGCGAGCCGCTTCTCCATCTCCCGCAGACCGGCCCCGAGCACGCTGAGCCGCTCCCAGGCCTCGTCGCGGTCGGCGGTCAACGCCCGGAGGGTCGCGTCGACCTGCTCCATGGCGTAGCCGCGCCGGGCCACCGTGAAGCCGTGCTGGGAGACGGCGTCGCTCATCGGCTCTTCCCCTTGTGCTGTGGGTGTGCATCTGTTCGCGGACGCCCCAGAGGGCGCCCACTTGACCTATTTTGCGCAGGTACGGTCGAAAGCCCAACAAGGCGAGGCCGGGGGCGGGACCGTCCGGCCCGCCCCCGTCCGCTACATCAGGCCGTCCCAGAGCTGCTCCAGGAGCACCGCCCACCAGCCCTCGGGGGTGTGCAGCGCCGCCGGGTCGACCGCCAGCAGCTGGGCCTGCAGGTCGGCCGTCCAGCGACCGGCCTGCTCGGGCGTCAGCCCGTACCGGAGCCGCCACATCCGGCCGAGGACGGCGAGGCTGCGGACGAACTCCGGCACGCCGGTGTTGACGAAGCGCGGCGGCTCGCCGGTTCCCTCCAGGTCGACCGCGACCACCGCGGCGGTGCCGTACTGGACGCACAGCTGCCGACCGTAGTCGTTGCCGAGCACCAGGTAGCCGCCGAAGTCCGGGCCGGCCGGGCGGCCGCGCTCGGCGGCCAGCTCGGCCAGCGTCGGGATCGGCCGGCCCTCCTGTGCCTGCGCCCAGAAGAACGGCGGGAACTCGCGCGGCAGGCCCGCCCACATCAGCGTCTGTGCGACCGGCTCGGGCACGCCCTGCCGCGAGACGGCGCGCTGCTCGAAACGGAACACCGATGCGCCGAACGCCTGCCCGAGCTCCGCCGCGAGCTGCTGCGGGGCGATCGGCGGCAGCTGCGGGACGGTCCCGGGCGGGGGCAGCGGCGCGGCCACCGGGCGGGGCCGCCGGGGGGCGGCGGCCAGCTGGTGCAGCTGGTCGAGGTGGTCGAACAGCATCGCCATACCGGCCTGCCGGGCCTGCCGGTCCCGGCCGTACGGGACGGTGTGGGTGATCCGCACGTTCGGCCAGGAGGACTTGACCATCCGGGCGCAGTAGCCGCCGGGCAGGTCGCACAGCTCCAGCTCGGTGTGGAACTCCAGCACCTGGTCCGGCGGCACGCCGAGGCGGCGCATCTCCTGCAGTGCCTTCCACTCCGGGTGCGGGGTGCCGGGCTCGCTGGCCATCACCAGCGACTGCTCGGAGCCGTCCGGACGGCGGTAGCTGATCACGGCCTGGGTGCCCGGGCCGATGGTCGGCACACCCGCGGCGGGCGGCGGCACCGGCGCGGCCTGCGGGGCCGGGGCGGGCGGCGCGGGCACGGCCGGCGGGGCGCCCGCCGGGCCGGTGCCCGGGTAGCCGTAGCCGGGCGGCGGCGGGCCCGGGACGGGGGCCATGCCGACCGGCGGCGGAGGCATCGCCGGGCCGGGCGCGGGCGCACCGGCGCCGGGGCCGCCGGGCAGGTCGACGGCGTGCGCCAGCTGGGTGGCGGCGTGCGCCACCCCGGCGTCCGGGGCGGCCGGTGCGGGGGAGGCCGGGCCGCCGCCGGCGGCGAGCGAGGCCGGGGCGGGCGGCGGCGGGACGGACGGGGCCGAACGGCCGGAGCCCGCGGCGGCCGGGCCGGTGCCACCACGCAGCTCGCCCGGCGGGGGCGGCGGCGGGACGGACGGGCCGGAACGGCCGAGCTGGACGCCCTGCGGCGGGGTGCCGGGGGCGCCGGGCAGACCCATCAGCCCGGGCGGGCCGTCGGTGGCCAGCATCGTCGGGGCGTACTCCACGCCCGGGCCGGACGCACCCGGGCCGGACGGGCCGGGGCCGGGCAGCGGGGGCACCGAGTCCGGGGTGGCGAGCATGGTCGGGGCGTGCTCGACGGAGACCGGCGGCACCGGCGTGCCGCCCGAGGGCGTGCCGGGGCCGGGGAAGGGCGGTGCGGCGGTCGGCGCCGCCGGGGGCACGGCCGGCGGCGCCGCGGGCGGCGGGCCCGCCGGGAAGAGCTCCGGCATCGGGACGGTGGCGTTCGGCGGCAGCGCCGAGCCGACCGGCATCGGGACGGTGAGCCCCTCCGAGCCTGCGGCACCGACCGGCATGGGCACGGTCAGGCCCTCCGAGCCCGGGGCGCCGACCGGACCCGCCGGGGCGGCCTGCCGCGGCGGGAAGGCGTCCTGGCGCGAGGGCGGGGCGAGCATGGTGGGCGCGTCCCCGGCCGGCCGGTCGGAGGCCGGCGGCATGGTCTGCACGGCCGGAGCGGGCTCCGGCGCGGCGGGCGCCGGCGTCGCGGCGGCGGGTTCGCCCAACCGGGCGTTCTCGGCGGCGATCGCGGCCGCGCCGGCCTCCTGCAGCCACTGCGGCGGGCTGAGCAGGAAGGAGGTCGCCTCGACCGCGCCGGGCACCGGCCGCGCCGCGCCCGCCGGGTTGGGCTCCGCCCGCCCGCCGTACGCCTCCTCGAACTGGCGGACCACCTCGTTGACCGGCAGCGGCGGCCAGAGCGTGCTGGCCCCGCTGTCGCGGGCGATCACCAGCCGCACCTCACTGCTCTCCGAGGGATCGCCCTCGGTCTCCTCCACGGCCCAGCAGACGAAGCCCAGGTCGAATTCCCGCACCCGCACCTCGCGCTGCCGGGAGCGCGGTACGCCGGCGTTGATCCAGTCCTCGGCGATCTCCTGCGCCTGCGCGTACGTCACCACGCCCGGCTCACCCCTCCGTTGCTCAGTTCACCGGGACGGCCCGGGCGAACCCGCCGTCCACCATCAGCTCCGCGACCGTCTCCAGCTCCGGCGGACTGCCCGCCAGCCGGAGCAGGAACGCGTCGAAGCTCTCCCCGCAGGGCAGCAGCAGCCGCGCCACCCTCTCCTCCGGCGGCTCGGCGCCGCCGCTGTCGCGCGCGTCGTCGTACGGGCAGAACCAGACCGAGCCGGTCCGCTCCCCGCGCACCTTGATCGCGAGCAGACCGCCCTGGACGTAGGCGATGCCCAGGTAGTCCTTGGTGAGGTGGTCGCGCAGACACTTGTTGGCGTACACCAGGTCGTGCACGCCGTACTCCTCACTCAGCGTCAGGAACGGCTGGTCGAGGAGGATTCCGTACTCGGCGTCCAGGGCGACGCCGGCCGGGCCGCGGCCGCCGGCGATCTTCAGGAAGCTCCGGTAGGCGCCCGGCAGCGGGTGGCCGAGCCGCTGCTCGGCGCGCTGCACCAGGTCCTCGGAGACGGCCACCGGGTCGCTGCCGTCCTTCGCCAGCGGGAAGTGCACCGGCCGGTGCTCCTGGAGCGGGCGGGTCCCGCGGCGGGCGTGGTCGGCGGACGAGCGGGCGAGGCCGCCGTGGTGCCGCAGCAGGGCCTTGACCTCGACCGGGACGAGCTCCATCCGGCGCCAGCCGGGCGCGGCCCGGCCGACCGCGTGGTGCCAGGTCCAGCCGGGCGGGGTCGCGACGGCGGTCTCCAGGTCCGCCCAGAGCCCGTGGCCCTGGGTGAACAGCGCGGCGTTGGCGGACACGTAGTCGGTGAGCCGCAGTTCGTCCACGCCGAATCCGTCCGGCGGGTCGGCGACCTCGGCGGCCGCGGCGGCGTACGGGCCGAAGTCCGGCAAGCCGTACTCGTCCACGCGGACACCGGCCGGGTGCTTCTCGGCCCGGATCGGGTCCGGGAACTGCACCACCTGGCCCGCGTACGCCGAGTTGGGCGCGGCGGCGGCGCCGGGCCGACCTGTCGTCATCAGGGCTCCCCCACTGGCTCTGCACTGTTGCGGGCACCAGCGTAGGGGAAGGGACACCCCTGGAGACCAGGGGCGTCACTCCCGTTCCGGGCCGGGGGTCGCCGCGAGCCCGGCCCGGGCGGTCAGCGGCGCACCGCCTTGGCCAGCACCTCCGCGACCCGGGTCTGCTGGTCCTCGGTGATCTGCGGGAAGAGCGGCAGGGTGAGCAGCTCGGCGGCGGCCCGCTCGGCGACCGGGAAGGCGCCCTCGCCGTGGCCGAGGCCGCGGAAGGCGGGCTGCAGGTGGACCGGCACCGGGTAGTGCACGCCGGCGCCGATCCCGGCCGCCTGCAGGTCGGCGAGGACGGCGTCGCGGCCGCGCGCCACCCGGACGGCGTACAGGTGCCAGACGTGCTCGTTGCCGGGCAGGGTGCGCGGCAGGGTGATGCCCTCGACGCCAGCGAGCAGCGCGTCGTAGCGGGCGGCGGCGGCCCGGCGGGCCACGTTCCAGGCGGGCAGCCGGCGCAGCTTGGCGCGGAGCACGACGGCCTGCAGGGTGTCCATCCGGGAGTTGAAGCCGAACCGCTCGTGGACGTACTTGCGGCCGGAACCGTGGTCGCCGATCAGCCGGACGGCGGCGGCGAGTCCGTCGTCGTCGGTGACGACCGCGCCGGCGTCGCCGTAGGCGCCGAGGTTCTTGCCGGGGTAGAAGCTGGTGGCGGCGATCCGGCCCCAGGAGCCGGAGACCCGGCCGTCCTGCCGGGCGCCCTGGGACTGGGCGCCGTCCTCGACCACCGGCCGGTCCCCGGCGATCTCCAGCAGCGGGCCCATGGGGGCGAGTTGGCCGTTGAGGTGGACGGGCAGCAGCACGGCGGCGCCGGGCAGGGCGTCGGCGGCGGCGGCCGGGTCGATCAGCAGGTGGTCGGGGTCGACGTCGACCAGGACGGGCCGCAGGCCGGCCCGGACGACCGCCTCGGCGGTGGCGACGAAGGTGTTGGCGGGCAGCACGGCGCCCGCGCCGTCCGGCAGGTCGAGGGCGCGCAGGGCGATTTCGAGGGCGTCGGTGCCGTTGGCGGTGCCGACCGCGTGCCGCACCCCGGAGAAGGCGGCGTACTCGGTCTCGAAGGCGGCCACGTCGGGGCCCTTGATGTAGGCGCCGCCCGCCAGGACAGCGTCGAAGCCCGCGCGCACCTCCTCGGCGACCTCGGCGTGGGCGGCGTGCAGGTCGACGAGCGGGATGTCGGTCATGGGATACGCCCCTCGGCGGGTTCGGTGGACAGTGCGGGCACGGGCACGGGGTCGGTCGGCAGTGCGGGCCCGGATGCGCCGGGCGCGGGTTCGACGCGCAGCGGCAGGCTGCCGCCGGAGAGGCAGGCGCCGGTCTCGGCGCTCCACCGCCAGTGGTGGCGGGGGCACTCGACGACGCCGTCGGCGATCACGGCGTGGCCGAGGTCCTCGCCGGCGTGCGGGCACCAGCGCTGCAGCCGCAGGCCGTCGCGCTGGATGGTCTCGTCGGAGGCGGTCCGCTCGCGGACCAGCCGGCGGGTCTGCGCGGGCTGGTGGCCGTAGCGCAGCAGGGAGAGCAGGGTGACGTCGAAGACGTCGGGGTCGCGGTGCAGGCCGAGGCGCATGGAGAGCAGTGCCTCCTCCCAGCCGGCCCGGCCGTCGAGGACGGCGCGCAGGGCGCGCGGCGGGACGCGGATGGTGTAGGCCGGGTCGACCGGCTCGTCCTCCAGCTCGACCCGGGCGGCGAGGTCACCGAGGGCGATCCGCCAGGCCTCGCCGCCGGCCTCCAGGGCGAGCCGGCCGCGGTAGTCGGCGAGCAGCGGGCGGTTGAGCCGCCGGAGCCGGTCGAAGTGGGCGTCGACCTCCCGGGCGGTGGGCGGGGCGGCCTCGCCGCGGTGGTAGGCCTGCCACTCCTCGCGGCGGCGCTCGCGGTAGTCGGCGAGGTAGCCGGCCGGGTCGGTGAGCCAGCGGCCGGGCGTGGCCGGGGGCACCTCCCGGCCGTCGGGCCGGGGGAGGGCGTCGACGGTGTCGCCGGGGGCGGTGCGGACGACCTTGGTGCCGGGGCAGGCGGCGGCGAAGTGCGCGGCGACGTCCTCCCAGTGCGGGAAGATCGTCCGCTCGCGGTCGTTGAACCGGTCGAGCTCCGGGTCGAGGAAGCAGGCCGGTCCGGCGGAGGGCAGGTAGCGGCGGGCGCCGGTGAGCCGGACCTTGCGGACCAGGCTGTCCATCAGGTCGGCGCGGACGGCGGCGGTCTTGGCGGCCATCGAGGCCGGCGGGTAGTCGTAGGCGTTGGGGTACCACATGGCGCCGGAGTACTGGGCGGCCAGCAGGTCGACGCCGCCGGGCAGGTCGGAGAGCGGCGGGTTGCAGTCGTTGAGGTCGAGGAAGCGGAGGTCCCCGAGGTCCAGCAGCAGGCCGCTGTCCTCCTTGTGGCTGGTGTCGAGCAGCATGGTGGCGGTGGCGTCGGGCCCGAGCCGGTGGGTCTCCAGGTGGCCGAGCGTCACCTGCCGGGTGAAGCCGAGGGCGGCGAGCCGGCGCTGCAGCGAGCGGGTGCGGTAGGCGGGCACCAGCACGGTGGTGTCCTTGGGCAGGAGCGCCAGCAGCCGCTCGTCGAGGTGGTCCTCGTGGGTGTGCGAGATGTAGAGGTGGTCCCAGGGGCCGGCCAGGACCTCGGGCAGCAGGTGCCGGTTGTCGGGGTACGGGAACCAGGCGTCCAGGAACGCCGGGTGGAACCACGGGTCGATCAGCAGCCGCAGGCCGGCGTGCTCGACCGCGAAGCCGGCGTGCCCGAGGTGCCTGATCGACGTCACCCGGCGGCCTCCCGGAGGGCCGCGACGACGCGGTCCTGCTGCTCCTCGGTGAAGGTGTGGAAGAGCGGCAGGATCAGCGAGCGGTGGGTGATCAGCTCGGTGGCGGGCAGCGGGACGCGCGCGCTGCCCTTGTACGGGGCCTCCAGGTGGGCGGCCATGATGCCGCGGCGGGCGGAGACGCCGGCGGCGGCGAGCCGGGCGAGCACCTCGGTGCGGTCGGGGGCGCCGTCGGGCAGCAGCAGCCAGCAGGCCTGGTAGTTGCCGGTGCCGTGGGCGGGGTCGGCGACCAGGCCGTCGGCGAGCGGGCCGAGCAGGGTGCGGTAGCGCTCGGCGAGGGCGCGCCGGCGGGCCACCATGGCGGGCAGCTTGCCGAGTTGGACCAGGCCGACGGCGGCCTGGATGTCGGTCATCCGGTGGTTGAAGCCGATCTCGTCGTAGGTCTCGACGACGGCGGCACCGCCGGCGGCGCTGTGCCGGTCGGCGGCGGACACGCTCATCCCGTGTTCGCGCAGCCGGCGCAGCCGGGCGGCGAGTTCGGCGTCGTGGCAGGTGACCATGCCGCCCTCGCCGGTGGTGAGCAGCTTGCGCGGGTGGAAGGAGTAGACGGCGATCTCGGCGCCGGCTCCGACCGGGCGTCCCCAGTAGGTGGAGCCCGCCCCGCAGGCGGCGTCCTCGACGACGGTGGCACCGCGCGGTTCGACCAGGGCCCGGATCGGGTCGAGGTCGACCGGGATGCCGCCCTGGTCGACGGCGATCACGGCCCTGGTCCGGTCGGTGAGCACGGCGGCGACGGTCTCGGGGGTGAGGTTGCCGGTCGCCGGGTCGACGTCCGCGAAGACCGGGACGGCGCCGACGTAGGTGACGGCGTTGGCGGTGGCGATGAAGGAGAGCGAGGGCACCACGACCTCGTCGCCCGGGCCGACGCCGGCGCCGATCATGGCGAGGTGCAGGGCGGTGGTGCAGGACGAGACGGCGACGGCGTGCGGGACGCCGAGGTGCTCGGCGAAGGCCCGCTCGAAGGCGGCCACCCGGGGGCCCTGGGCCACCCAGCCGGAGCGGACGGCCTCGGCGGCGGCCTCCGCCTCCTCCTCGCCGAGCCACGGCACCATGACGGGGATGCCGGCCACGGGAGTACTGGACACGGGGGTGCTCCGAACTGCTCGCTGGTCGGTCGGGGTCACTGCTCGCGCCACCAGGCGACGAGCCGGCGCAGGCCCTCGTCGAGGCCGAGGCCGGGCTTCCAGCCGAGGTCCCGCTCGGCGGCGGAGATGTCGGCGAGCCGACGGACCACGCCGCCGGCGGTACCGCGGGCGGGGCCGTGCTCGACGTCGAGGTCGGTGCGGTCCATGGCGGCGAGCAGGGCGTCGGCGAGGCCGCGCAGCGAGACCTCGCTCGCGGAGGCGATGTTGTAGACCCGGTCGGTGACGGGGGCCTCGGCGGCGAGCAGGTTGGCCCGGGCGATGTCCTCGGTGTAGACGAAGTCCATGGTCTGGGTGCCGTCGCCGAAGATCAGCGGGGGCTGTCCGCCGGCGATCCGCTCCATCCAGCGGATGAAGACCTCGGTGTACTTGCCGTGGACGTCCATCCGGGGCCCGTACACGTTGAAGTAGCGCAGCGCGACGTAGTCCAGGCCGGTCATGGCGTGGAAGCTGCGCAGCATGCCCTCGTTGAAGGCCTTGGCCGCGCCGTAGAAGGTGTCGTTGTTGTAGGGGTGCTGGGTCTCCGGCGTCGGGAAGGTGTCGGCGAGGCCGTACACGGACGCGGTGGAGGAGGCGATCAGCTTGCGCACGCCCTTCTCGGCGGCGGCCTCGACGACGTCGAAGGTGCCGTCGACCATGATCTCCAGGGCGAGCCGGGGTTCGGCGGCGCACTGGGTGATCCGGATCGCGGCGAGGTGGAAGAGCAGGTCGGTGTCGTCCCCGAGGAGTTCGCGCAGCAGGGCGCGGTCGCGGATGTCGCCGTCGACGACCCGCAGCTGTCCGGGGGCGGCGAGTTCGCGGGCCCGGGCGAGGTTCTCGGTGCGGCCGCGGACGAAGTTGTCGAGCACGACGACCTCGCGGGCGCCGGCCCCGATCAGCTGGTCGACGACGGTGGAGCCGATGGTGCCGGCGCCTCCGGTGACCAGGCAGCGGGAGCCGGGGACGGGGACTGCGTTCATCGGGCGGCGGCCCTCTCCTGTGCGGGGTTCTGCGGTGCGGTGACGAGTTCGACGTCGGTGGCCGGCCCGACGGGCACGGTGGCGCCGCCGAGTTCGAGGCTGCGGGAGGCGGCGTGCAGCAGCCGCAGGACCCGCAGGCCGGAGCGGCCGTCGGTGAGCGGGGCCCGGCCCTCGGTGACGGCGGCGGCGAACTCGGCCATCACGTTGCGCAGCGCCTCCTGTTCGACCAGCGCGGGGGCGACCATGTCGCCGACCCGGTAGGAGATCAGGGCGCGGTGCCGGATGGCGTCGGTGAGCTCGTCGGGCGGGGTGAGGTCGACGCCGCGGTCGTGGATCGCCAGCCGGGCCTGCGGGTTGAGGTCGTCCCAGACCAGGGTGCGGCGGGAGCCGCCGATCAGGGTGGTGCGGACCTTGGTCGGGGAGAGCCAGTTGACGTGGCAGTGGGCGAGCGCGCCGTTGCTGAGCCGGACGGTGAGGTAGGCGACGCAGGCGCGGCCGGTGCCGAGCGGGTCGGCGCCCTGGGCGCTGACGCCGACCGGTTCGACGCCGGGCGGCAGGACGAAGTCGAGGATGGAGAGGTCGTGCGGGGCGAGGTCCCACAGCACGTCGACGTCGGGCTGGACGAGGCCGAGGTTGATCCGCACCGAGTCGAAGAACTGGATGTCGCCGATCTCGCCGCCGTGCACCAGCTCGCGGATCCGCCGGACGACCGGGGTGTAGCAGAACGTGTGGTCGCACATCAGCACCAGGCCGCGGTTTTCAGCGAGTTCGCACAATTCGGCGGCCTCGTCGGCGGTGGTCGTGATGGGCTTCTCGACCAGTACGTGGCGGCCGGCCTCCAGCGCGGCCCGCACCAGTGCGTAGTGGGCGGCGGCGGGGGTGGCGATGGCGACGGCCTCGACCCGGTCGTCGGCGAGGACTTCGTCGAAGGAGGTGGTGGTGCGGACGGTGCTGTACTCGCCGAGCACCCTGCGGGAGCGCTCCTCGTCCAGGTCGCACAGCCAGTGCAGCCGCAGGGCGGCCGTCTGCTGCGCGTTGCGGACGAGGTTGGGGCCCCAGTACCCGGCGCCGACCACGGCCAGCCCGATCCGGCGGCCGGGCTCGGACCCGGCCGCACCTGGCGTGGGGATGTGCTCGCCGGGCGCCTCGTGCGCCTCCTGCGCCGGCGCGTGCCCCGGCCCGTGCTGCGTCGACATCGACAAGACCCCCCTTGTCCGGTGCCGGAGCGTCACTGCCCCGGATGCACCCCGCGTCCGTGCGGCGGCCCGGGTCGGATCACCACCGCCGGCCCTGCGGCCGCCGGCGCCCCACGATGTGCCCAGGTGGCCCCGCCGCTGGAACGGTACCGGCCGCCGTACGCCCCCGGGGGCCGAATGCGCAAACCCGCGGCGCGCCGTGACGGCCTTCGCAACGCTCCGTACACCCCGGGTCCGCGGCGCCGCGAAGGGTTTGACAGTCTTGAGGCCCACAATGAGGGACGGGCGGGTGTCAACCGCCCATCGGCCCGCCGGCCCGGCTCCCGACCGGGCAGGGCCGGGTGGAACGCGAACGAGGAGAACCATGGCAGCGAGCCCGTCGGCCGAGCGGGAGCCGGCCGTCGCCGAGCAGCCGGCCGTCCCGCGGCTGCTGCACCTGCGGGACAGCGTGCTGCCCGCGGTGGCGGCGGCGCTCTCGCTGAAGAACGGCGAGGTCCACACGCTGGCCGGTGACAAGGCCGACCTCGCCCCGCTGCTGCACCCGCTGGTCGGGGACTTCCTCGCCGGCCTGCCGATCGAGCACCGCGAGCGGTTCACCGGCCGCTGCCCGGAGGCGGTGCTGCTCTCCCAGTACCTCACCACGGTGGACGGGGCACGCTCCAAGCGCGCCGCGCGCAAGCCGCTGACCCTGCACGACGCCCGCAAGGCGCTGAAGGGCGCGCGGCTGACCACCCTGCGCATCCGCGAGGAGGGCGACCCGGCGCACGGTACGCACGCGCCGCCGTGCCGCTCCTGCGCGGCTCTGCTGGACCACATGAACGTCGCGAGCGTCGCCGTCGGGCCCACCACCCGCTGACGCCCGCCGTCTCTGTCCCCGAACCACGGAGCAGACCCTGAACGCGACCACCGTACGAACCCAACCGCGCTTCCCGGCCGACGTGGCCGCCGCCCTCAAGCAGGCCGGCTGGCACCCCGGACGCTGGGAGATCCGCCAGGCCGAGGCCTGGGCGGACGTGCTCGCCGTGCACGGCGGGCCCCTGGACACCCCGCACTCCGTCTTCCCCGCCGCCGTCGAGGCCTGGGCCGAGTTCGGCGGGCTGGCCTTCGACCTGGACGGGGCCGGCCGGGCGCTGGCCCGTACACCCTTCCTGCTCGACCCGCGCTGCGGCCTGCACCTGCCGCGCACCCTGGCCGACCTCGGGCGGGCGCTCGACACCCGGCTCGCCCCGCTCGGCGAGGAGCGGTTCGGGCAGGCGGTGCTCGCCATCGACGAGCTCGGCCGGGTCTACAGCCTGGACCACACCGGCGAGTGGTACCTCGGCGCGACCGTCGACCAGGCGCTCGCCACCCTCGTCATGGGCCTCGCCCCGGAGCGGCTGCGCGCCGGCGCCTGACCCGGCCGCACCGACCGTTTCCCCCGCACCGGCTGACGGATCGTCGGCCGGTGCGCCCGGCCCGCGACCGTTCGTGCGCGGCCGCCCCGCTTTCGCCCGAACCCCTCCCGCCCCGCCCGCCCCGGGTCCACACTGTGTGGCAATTCCGAGGAGAAGACCGGGAGGAATTGCGATGAGCGCCCCCACCGCCGCCGCGGCCCGCACCGAGGACCGCCCTGTCCCCGAGCCCGCCGCCGAGCCCGCCGCCGGGCGGCAACCGCTCTTCGACCACGCCAAGTTCGCGGCGGTCGCGCTGGTGGTGTGCGCGCACACCTGGATGCCGCTGGTCGGCGCGGACCGGACGATCGCCGCCGCGGTGCTCACCGTGGCGGCCTTCGCGATGCCGGTGTTCGTCACGCTGTGCGGCTGGTTCGCCCGGCCGCGGCCCGGCCGGCCGGCGGTGGACGGCCGCCGCCTGGTGACCGGTGTCGCGGTGCCCTACCTGGTCTTCCAGGTGCTGTACAACGTGGTCGGCATGGTGCTGGAGCGGCGGTTCGCCCCGTTCTCGCTGCTGGAACCGCGCTGGCTGACCTGGTTCCTGCTGTCGCTGTTCGTCTGGCGGCTGACGGTGCCGCTGTGGACGGCGCTGCGGCATCCGCTGGTGGTGGCCCTGCTGATCGCGGCCGGCTCCGGTGCCGTCCGGGTGCTGCCCGCCGAGCTGGCGCTCAGCCGCACCCTCGCCTTCCTGCCGTGGTTCGTGCTCGGCCTGGTGCTGCGCCCGCACCACCTCGCCGCCCTGCGGCGCCCGACCGTCCGCCGCTGGGCGCCGGCGGCGCTGGCGGCGGTCTTCGCGGCGCTCTGGCTGGCCTCGCCGAAGCTGCTCAACCCGGGCTGGGTGGAGTACACGGACAGCGCGGCGCAGCTGCACGTGTCCTACCCCGTCTGGTTGGCCGTCCGGGCGGCGCTCGGCGTGCTGTCGCTGGTCGCCGCGGCGGCCTTCCTCGCCCTGCTGCCCGAGGGCCGGACCCGCTGGACGGGGCTGGGTGCGGCGTCGCTCCACGTCTACCTGCTGCACGGCCTGCCGCTGAAGCTCGTCCAGGCGTCCGGGATCTACCACGCGCGGGTGCTGCACCACGCCTGGACGGCGCTGCCCGTCCTGGGCGCCCTCGCCCTGGCCCTGGCGGTGGTGCTGTCCCTCCCGCCCGCGGTCCGCCTCTTCACCCCCCTGGTCAGGCCGAAACTCGCCGGCCGCCTGCTGAGTGCCCCCAGCACCCCCTGAATCGGCCTCTCCCTCAGACGAGCCGCTCCGACGGCACCGCCAGGCGTGAGGGCAGCACGGCCTCCACCCGGAAGCCGCCGTCCGGTTCGGGGCCGGCGTCGAAGGTGCCGCCGAGGGCGACGACCCGCTCGCGCATGCCGACCAGCCCGTTGCCGCCGCTCGGCAGCCGGACGGGTTCGGCGCCGCCCGGGCAGTCGTTGACCACGGCCACCCGGACGCCGTTCGGCACGAAGGCCAGCAGCACCGACACCCGGGCCCCGCCGGCGTGCTTGTGCGCGTTGGTCAGGCCCTCCTGGACGACGCGGTAGGCGGTCTGCTCGGCGTCGCCGCGGTACGGCCGGCGCTCGCCGCTGACGGTCAGCGAGACCGCCATCCCGGCGGCCCGGGACTGCTCGACCAGGCCGGACACCTCGGTCAGGCCGTCCGCGATCTCGACCGCCGCGGCCGGCTCGGACATCCGCAGCACGCCGAGGATCTCGCGCAGCTCGTCCAGGGCCTGCCGGCCGACCTCGCCCATCAGCCGTGCGCTGGCCTGCGCCTTGTCCGGGTCCTTGGTGATGATCCGCTCCAGTGCGCCGGCGTGCACCACCATCAGGCTGACCCGGTGCGCGACCACGTCGTGCATCTCGCGGGCGATCCGGGTGCGCTCCTCCAGGCGGGCGCGCCGGGCCCGTTCGCTGGCCTGCTCGGCGAGCAGGTCGAGTTCGGCCTCCAGGCCGAGCGCCCGGTCCTTGAGCGACTCGACCAGCCGGCGGCGGGCGCCCACGTAGAGGCCGGTGACCACCGGCGGCACGGTCAGGCCGACCGCCACCAGACCGGCCAGCACGACGAACACCCAGGTCGGCGGGGTGTCCTCGGCGGGCACCTGGGAGGGCGCGAGCATGTACACCAGCGCCATGCCGAAGGTCTCGGCCAGGGCGATCGCGGACAGCGCCACCACCCGGCGCCGCCGCGAGGGCCACTCCCACGTCGCGGCCAGCGTGTAGAGCGACACGACCAGCAGCACGATGCCGAACAGCCCGGGTACGAAGACCAGCGCGACCAGCACCGGTACGGCCGGCCAGCGCCGCCGCACCACCAAGGTCGCCCCGGCGAGTGCCCCCAGCACCGCCGAGACCACCGCGGCCGGCAGACCGAGGTGCAGCCGGTCCCCCACCATGCCGTACGCCCCCGCGGCGCACTCCAGGCCGGCCAGGCCGGCCAGCCCCACATCCAGCAGCGCACTGCGGCGCCGGGGCCACCACCCCAGGGTGTGGACCGGCCCGCCCCCCTCCGGCGACTTGCTCATGGGGGACAGCGTAAGGCCGCCCCCGGGGCCCTCCCCAGCGAGTTACCCGACACCCCGCGGGAGCGGCGTGCTGTCCGGCATCCGGCCACTTCTCGGACGCGGCACCCGGTGCCACCTATGCTGTTCGGGTCGGACAGCGCGGTCCGCACACATCGCCGTTACAAAGGTGATGAGAGCCGTTGCCGAACCCCCACCACCACAGGGAGAAAGCCGTGACCGCTCCGGTCCCCGCCTCGGCGGACAACCCGTCCGCGACCGCCGGCCCCGACGCCGACAACGCCGCCCTGCGCGCGGACATCCGTCGCCTCGGCGACCTGCTCGGCGAGACGCTGGTCCGGCAGGAGGGCCCCGAGCTGCTGGGCCTGGTGGAGCAGGTCCGCCTGCTCAGCCGCACCGACGGTGAGGCCACCGCCGAGCTGCTCGCCGGGATCGACCTGGAGACCGCCGGCAAGCTGGTCCGCGCCTTCTCCACGTACTTCCACCTCGCCAACGTGACCGAGCAGGTGCACCGCGGCCGCGAGTTCGCCACCCGCCGGGCCCGAGAGGGCTCGCTGCTCGCGCAGACCGCGGACCAGCTCGCCGAGGCCGACCCGAAGCACCTCCAGGACACCCTGGCCCATCTGGCCGTCCGGCCGGTGTTCACCGCGCACCCCACCGAGGCCGCCCGCCGCAGCGTCCTCAACAAGCTGCGCCGGATCGGCGAGCTGCTGGAGCGCATCCACCGCGAGCACGTCGCCTCCGGCCTGTCCGAGGCCGACCCCGTCCGGCACTCCTCGGCGAAGCGCCAGGCCGACCGCCGGCTCGCCGAGGTCATCGACCTGCTCTGGCAGACCGACGAGCTGCGGATCGCCCGCCCGGAGCCGACCGACGAGGCCCGCAACGCCGTCTACTACCTGGACGAGCTGTACCGCGAGGCCGTCCCGGCGGTGCTGGAGGAGCTGCACGAGGAGCTCGCCCGGGTCGGTCTGACCCTGCCCGACGGGGTGCGCCCGCTGACCTTCGGCACCTGGATCGGCGGCGACCGCGACGGCAACCCGAACGTGACCCCGCAGGTCACCTGGGACGTCCTCAACCTGCAGCACGAGTACGGCATCAAGGACGCCCTCGCCACCGTCGACGACCTGCGCAACTCACTCTCCACCTCGGTCCGGCTGGCCGGCGCGAGCGAGGAGCTGCTGGCCTCGCTGGACGCCGACCTCAGGGCGCTGCCCGAGCTGAGCCCGCGCTACAAGCGGATGAACGCCGAGGAGCCGTACCGGCTGAAGGCCACCTGTGTGCGCCTCAAGCTGGAGAACACCCGCGACCGGCTGGCCGCCGGCACCCCTCACGTCGAGGGCCGGGACTACGTCGGCACCCGGGAGCTGGTCGCCGACCTGCGGCTGATCCAGGACTCGCTGCGCGCCCACCGCGGCGAGCTGATCGCGGACGGCCGCCTCGCCCGGGCGATCCGCACCGTCGAGGCGTTCGGCCTGCAGCTGGCCACCATGGACGTCCGCGAGCACGCCGAGGCCCACCACCACGCGCTCGGCCAGCTCTTCGACCGGCTCGGCGAGGAGGCCTGGCGCTACGCCGACATGCCGCGCGAGTACCGGCAGCGGCTGCTCGCCAAGGAGCTGCGCTCGCGCCGCCCGCTGGCGCCCGTCCCGGCGCCGCTGGACGCGGCCGGCGCCAAGACCCTCGGTGTCTTCAACACCATCCGCGAGGGCTTCGACCGGTTCGGCGACGAGATCGTCGAGTCGTACATCATCTCGATGTGCCAGGGCGCGGACGACGTGTTCGCCGCCGCCGTGCTGGCCCGCGAGGCCGGTCTGATCGACCTGCACGCCGGTATCGCCAAGATCGGCATCGTGCCGCTGCTGGAGACCACGGACGAACTCCAGCAGGCCGACCGGATCCTCGACGAGATGCTCTCCGACCCGTCGTACCGGCTGCTGGTGTCGCTGCGCGGCGACATCCAGGAGGTCATGCTCGGGTACTCGGACTCCTCCAAGTTCGGCGGCATCACCACTTCACAGTGGGAGATCCACCGGGCCCAGCGGCGGCTGCGCGACGTCGCGCACCGCTACGGCATCCGGCTGCGGCTCTTCCACGGCCGGGGCGGCACCGTCGGCCGCGGCGGCGGCCCCTCGCACGAGGCGATCCTCGCCCAGCCGTGGGGCACCCTGGAGGGCGAGATCAAGGTGACCGAGCAGGGCGAGGTCATCTCCGACAAGTACCTGCTGCCGTCGCTGGCCCGGGAGAACCTCGAACTCACCGTCTCCGCGACGCTCGCCGCCTCGGCGCTGCACACCGCCCCGCGCCAGGCCCCGGAGGAGCTGGCCCGCTGGGACGCCGCGATGGACCACGTCTCGGAGGCCGCGCACACCGCCTACCGGGCCCTGGTCGAGCAGGAGGACCTGCCGAAGTACTTCTTCGCGGCCACCCCGGTCGACCAGTTGGCCTCGCTGCACCTGGGCTCCCGCCCGTCCCGCCGCCCCGACTCGGGCGCCGGCCTGGACGGCCTGCGGGCCATCCCGTGGGTGTTCGGCTGGACGCAGTCCCGGCAGATCGTCCCCGGCTGGTACGGCGTCGGCTCGGGCCTGGCCGCCGCCCGCGAGGCGGGCCTCGGCGGCGTGCTGGACGAGATGTACGGCCAGTGGCACTTCTTCCGCAACTTCCTGTCCAACGTCGCCATGACGCTGGCCAAGACCGACCTGCGGATCGCCCGCCACTACGTCGAGCAGCTGGTGCCCGCCGATCTGCACCACGTCTTCGACCAGATCACCACCGAGCACCAGCGGACCCTGCGCGAGGTGCTCCGGCTCACCGGCGAGGACGAACTCCTCGACCACAACCCGGTGCTGAAGCAGACCTTCGCGGTCCGCGACGCCTATCTCGACCCGATCTCGTACCTGCAGGTGGCGCTGCTGCGCCGGCAGCGCGACGAGGCCACCAAGGGCCTGACCGAGGACCCGCTGCGGGCGCGAGCCCTGCTGCTGACGGTCAACGGCATCGCGGCGGGCCTGCGCAACACCGGCTGACCCGCCCAGGACGCCGAAGGGCCGGCCCCCTCCGCGGGGGCCGGCCCGTTGCTCTTCCGGCGGTCCGGACGGGGTGTCAGTCCGCCGTCCGGTCGGCGCGCCTGCGCCGTACCCAGGTCGCCGCGCCGCCCGCGACCACGACCAGGCCGCCGGCCACCGCGTACAGGCCGGCCGAGCCGCCGACCGAGCCGCTGACCGGCGGGACCATCTGGGCCGCGGCGGGCTCGGGCTCGGGGCCCGCCGTCGCGTCCGCGGCCGCTGCGGCCGGGGCGACGGCCCCGGTGGCGGCCAGGCAGAACGCCGCGCCGCCGACCATCCGCGCCACCCGGTAGGACCGAATCACGTCCCTTACCCCCAGATCGAACCCCTCAACCCCTTCGTACGGGACAGACCGTATCCGATGGAGTGCTTCGATCTGACCGGGATTCAGGTCTCAGCGCCCAAGCGTTGCAGGACCGTTGTGTACCGTCAGGAGTTGTAGGAACTCTGTGCCCGCTCCAGGCCCTCGGAGACGAGAGCCTCCACGGCGTCCGCCGCTCGGTCCACGAACCAGTCGAGTTCCTTGCGCTCCGCGGCGGAGAAGTCCTTCAGCACGAAGTCCGCGACCTCCATCCGGCCGGGCGGGCGGCCGATGCCGCAGCGCACCCGGTGGTACTCCGGGCCGAGCGACTTGGTGATGGACTTCAGCCCGTTGTGGCCGTTGTCGCCGCCGCCGCACTTCAGGCGCAGCGCCGCGTAGTCGACGTCGAGTTCGTCGTGCACCGCCACGAGCGCGGAGACCGGCGCCTTGTAGAAGTCGCGCAGCGCGGTCGTCGGCCCGCCGGAGAGGTTCATGAACGTCATGGGCTTGGCGAGCACCACCCGCTGCCCGGCCAGCCGGCCCTCGGCGACCTGCGCCCGGCTCTTGTGCGCCTTGAACTTCGCGCCCATCCGCTGCGCCAGCAGATCGACCACCATGAAGCCGATGTTGTGCCGGTTGCGGGCGTAGCCCTCGCCGGGGTTGCCCAGGCCCACCACCAGCCAGGGGCCCGTGTACTCGTCCGCCACCGCGCTCATCACCGATCTCTGCTCGCCCAGTTCCTGCGGATCCATTATCCGCGGCGCCGGCGCCCCCGGCCGGGGTGGGGCCTCGCGGGCCCGTGGCGGCGTACCGTCGGCCCTGACGCCGAACGCCGCCGAGAGCCGAGGGACCGCCCGTGACCGCACCGACCGCCGCCGGCCTGGCCGCCGAGCTCACCGCGGAGCTGGAGGGCGCCGTGGTGCCCGGCCGCGCCGAGCAGGAGAAGGCGTACCTGAAGAGTTCGCTGCGTCACCTCGGGGTGCCGCAGCCGGCGATGCGGGCGGCGGTGCGCGGCCTGCTCCGCCGGCACCCGGAACTGGACCGGCCGGCGGTGCTGGCGCTGGTGGAGGAGCTGTGGGCGCCGCCCGTCCACGAGTCGCGCAGCTGCGCGGCGCTGCTGCTGGAGGCGCGGGCGCAGCTGCTGGTACCGGCCGACACGGCGCTGCTGGAGCGGATGCTGGAGCAGTGCGGCACCTGGGCGCACGTGGATCTGATCGCGCCGAAGGCGGCCGGGCCGCTGCTGCTGCGGTACCCGGAGACGGCGGCGGTGCTGCTGCGCTGGAGCCGCCGGGAGGAGCTGTGGGTGCGGCGGGGCGGGGTGCTGGGGCATCTGCCGGCGCTGCGTTCGCCGGAGCACTTCCCGGTCTTCTTCGGGGACTTCGGGCGGCTGGCGGATCCACTGCTGACGGATCCGCGGTTCTTCGTGCGCAAGGCGCTGGGCTGGTCGCTGCGGGAGGGCGCGAAGCACCACCCGGAGGAGGTCTGCGACTGGCTGGCCGGGCGGCTGCCGCGGGTCTCCGGGCTGACGCTGCGGGAGGCGCTGAGGCCGGTGCCGCAGGACGTCCGGCTGCGGCTGCTGCCCGGGCAGGTGTGAGCGGCGCCCGGGAACGCCGCCGCCCCGGCCGCTCCTGGTGACGGGAGCGGCCGGGGCGGCGGAAGCGGGGATCCGGCGGGATCAGGCCTCGCCGGCCTCGGCCTCGGCGGCCTCCTCCTCGGTGGCCTCGGGGGCCTGGGCGCCGATGACCTGCAGCACGACGGTGTCGGCCTCGACGGCGAGGGTGGTGCCCTTCGGCAGGACGATGTCGCCGGCGGTGATGGAGGCGCCGGCCTCCAGGCCCTCGACGGAGACGGTGACCGACTCGGGCAGGTGGGTGGCCTCGGCCTCGATCGGCAGGGCGTTCAGCACGTTCTCGATCAGGTTGCCGCCGGGGGCCAGCTCGCCCTCGGTGTGGACCGGGATCTCGACGGTGACCTTCTCGCCGCGCTTCACGAGGAGCAGGTCGACGTGCTCGATGCTGCGCTTGATGGCCTCGCGCTGGACGGCCTTCGGCAGCACGTACTCGTCCTTGCCGTCGATCGGCACGACCAGCAGGGCGTTCGGGGTCTTGAGGGCCATCATCAGGTCGTGGCCGGGCAGGTTCAGGTGGACCGGCGCGTGGCCGTGGCCGTAGACGACACCGGGGACGAAGCCGGCGCGGCGGGCGCGACGGGCCGCGCCCTTGCCGAACTCGGTGCGGGACTCGGCGGCAAGGCGGATCTCGGACACGACTGCACTCCTCGGGAAGAAAGACTGGCGCGGGTGCAGGAACGACAAAAACCGCCGGGCCACACCCTCAAGTACCTTGGGGGTCGCTCGGCGGCAGACGACTACTGGAAGCAGCGCGTCGATCACGGTTGCGGTGCCCGTACGGGCACACGGCATCCCTCGCCGAGCAGTCCCACGAGTCTAACCGGTGGCCGCGTCAACCGTGAAATCGGCCCCCGCACGCGGCGCGTGCGGGGGCCGGGTGTCCGTGCGGACGGTCAGTGCACGCCCTCGAAGAGGCTGGTCACCGAGCCGTCCTCGAAGACCTCCCGGATCGCGGCGGCGATCGAGGGGGCGATCGAGAGGGTGGTCACCTTGTCCAGCTGCAGCTGCTGCGGGGTGGGCAGGGTGTTGGTGAAGACGAACTCGCTGACCCGCGAGTTCTTCAGGCGGTCCGCGGCCGGGCCGGAGAGCACGCCGTGGGTGGCGGCGACGATGACGTCGGCCGCGCCGTTCGCGTAGAGCGCGTCGGCGGCGGCGCAGATGGTGCCCGCGGTGTCGATCATGTCGTCGACCAGGACGCAGACCCGGTCCTTGACGTCCCCGACCACCTCGGCGGAGAGGATGGTGTTGGCCTGCGACATGTCGCGCCGCTTGTGGATGATCGCCAGCGGGGCGCCCAGGCGGTCGCACCACTGGTCGGCGACCTTCACCCGGCCGGCGTCCGGCGAGACGATGGTGAGCTTGTCGCGGTCGACGCGCCCGCCCACGTAGTCGGCCAGCATCGGCAGCGCGAACAGGTGGTCCACCGGGCCGTCGAAGAAGCCCTGGATCTGCGCGGTGTGCAGGTCGACGGCCATCAGGCGGTCGGCGCCGGCCTGGCGGAGCAGGTCGGCGACCAGGCGGGCCGAGATGGGCTCGCGGCCGAGGTGCTTCTTGTCCTGGCGGGCGTAGCCGTAGAACGGCAGGATCGCCGTGATGCTCCGCGCGGACGCCCGCTTCAGCGCGTCGATCATGATGAGCTGTTCCATGATCCACTGGTTGATCGGAGCCGTGTGGCTCTGGATCACGAAGCAGTCCGCGCCACGTGCCGAATCCAGGAAGCGGACGTAGATCTCGCCGTTCGCAAAGTCGAGGGCCTTGGTGGGAACGAGTTCGGTACCGAGCTCCCGGGCCACCTCCCCCGCCAGCTCGGGGTGGGCACGGCCGGAGAAGAGCTTGAGCTTCTTCTCACCCGACGTCGTGATCCCGCTCACTGCACCGTCTCCTCGTATTGCTGCCGCACATGGACCCGCCACGGCGTGCCCGGGCAGCGGTGCTCGGGACGTCGGTCGGCGGGGGATTAGGGGTACGCCGAGACGAGGACGGTCAGCCCAATGGCGCACGTATGTACTCCAGGTTACGCGGTGCGCCGGAAACCGTCCGCCCCGGGATCACATCCCAAGATCCCCCGCAGCGACTCAGGCCTCGCCCGTCCCTGCGGCCTCGGCCTTCGCGGCGGCCTCTGCCGCGGCGGTGCCGGGGCGCTTGCGGGCGACCCAGCCGGCGATGTTGCGCTGCTGCGCCCGGGCGACGCCGAGCGAGCCGGCCGGCACGTCCTGGTAGATCACCGAGCCGGCCGCCGTGTAGGCGCCGTCACCGACGGTCACCGGGGCGATGAACATGTTGTCCGAGCCGGTGCGGCAGTGCGCCCCGATCACGGTGCGGTGCTTGTTGACGCCGTCGTAGTTGACGGTGACGGAGGCCGCGCCGACGTTGCTGCCCTCGCCGATGCTGGCGTCGCCGATGTAGGAGAGGTGCGGCACCTTGGCGCCCTCGCCGAGCTCGGAGTTCTTGATCTCGACGTAGGTGCCGGCCTTGGCCTTGCGGGCGAGCTTCGCGCCCGGGCGCAGGTAGGCGTACGGGCCGACCGAGGCGGACTCGCCGACCTCGGCCTCGATCACCGTGGCGTTGCTCACAGTGGCGCCGGCGCCGATCACGCTGTCGGTGACGGTGGAGTTCGGGCCGACGGTGCAGCCCTCGCCGAGGTGGGTGGTGCCCTGCAGCTGGGTGCCGGGCAGGACGACCGCGTCCGGCTCGTAGCTCACCTGGACGTCGAACCAGGTGGAGAGGGGGTCGACCACGGTGACGCCGGCGCGCATGGCGCGGTCCAGCAGCCGGTCGTTGAGCATCCGGCGGGCCTCGGCGAGCTGCACCCGGTCGTTGATCCCGAGGATGTCGCGGAAGTCGTCGGCGACGACGGCGCCGACCCGGTGGCCGCCGGTGCGCAGGATCTCCAGGGTGTCGGTGAGGTACTCCTCGCCCTGGACGTTGTCGGTGGTGAGCCGGCCGAGCGCCTCGGCGAGCAGCTTGGCGTCGAAGGCGAACACCCCGGAGTTGATCTCGGAGACGGCGCGCTGCGCCTCGGTGGCGTCCTTGTGCTCGACGATCGCGGCGACCGCGCCCTGGTCGTCGCGGAGGATCCGGCCGTAGCCGTTCGCGTCCGGGACGACGGCGGTCAGCACGGTGACGCCGTTGCCCTGCTCGGTGTGGGCCTCGGCGAGGGCGCGCAGGGTGGCGCCGGTGAGCAGCGGGGCGTCGCCGGTGGTGACGAGCACGGTGCCGTCGAGGGCGGTGCCGTCGGCGGTGAGCGCGTCGAGAGCGGTGCGGACGGCGTGGCCGGTGCCGTTCTGCTGCTCCTGGACGGCGGTGCGCACGCCGGCGTAGTGCGTCTCCAGGTGGGCGGTGACCAGCTCGCGCAGGTGGCCGACGACCACGACGAGGTGCGCCGGTTCGAGCTCCTGCGCGGCGGCGACGGCGTGGCCGACCAGGGACCGTCCGCAGATCTCGTGCAGCACCTTCGGGAGCCGGTTGGACTTCATCCGCGTGCCCCCACCGGCGGCGAGCACGATCACGGCAGCGGTCTTCTTGGCAGTCACGCGGAGAGCTCCTCGGTTGTTCTGAGGGAGGGTCGGGCGCGCCTGCCGGACGGCTCGGGGCTGTGTGCGGAGCTCCCGGAGGAGGATTCGAACCCCCATAAGCTGGACCAAAACCAGCTGTCCTGCCCTTAGACGATCCGGGACGGATGCCGTGCACGGGTGACGCGCCGCCGGACGTCGGCGGGCAATGCAGGGCTAAGAGTACGGGCTGTGCCGCTCCGCATCCACCACCCTCCGGAGTCCCGCCGGTGCGACACGTCTTCCCTTCGGATGCCCGGTTACCTACGATGCCGTAAGTTACGGATACGTAGGTACCGCTACCTCCCTGAGGACGCCCCCATGACCATGCAGGCCGGTGCAGCCCCCACCATGGCGGCGGAGAAGCCCCCCGCCCAGGTGTCCGCGACCCTCGGCGGGGAGAAACAGGGAGTGGCCGAGCGGATCACCCTCGGCCTGTTCATCGGCATCCCGTTCCTGGCCCTGCTGGCCGCGGTGCCGGTGGCCTGGGGCTGGGGCCTCGGCTGGACGGACATGGCGATCGCGACCGTCATGTACTTCCTGACCTGCCACGGCATCACGATCGGCTTCCACCGCTACTTCACGCACGGCGCCTTCAAGGCGAACCGGCCGCTCCGGCTGGCGCTGGCGGTGGCCGGCAGCCTGGCCGTGGAGGGGCCGCTGGTGCGCTGGGTGGCCGACCACCGCAAGCACCACCGGTTCAGCGACAAGGACGGCGACCCGCACTCGCCCTGGCGGTACGGCGAGAGCGTGCCGGCGCTGATGAAGGGCCTGTACTGGGCGCACCTGGGCTGGCTCTTCGACGAGGAGCAGACCCCGCAGCACAAGTACGCGCCGGACCTGGTGGCCGATCCGGCCATACGGCGGATCTCCCGGCTGTTCTGGCTCTGGACGGCGCTGTCGATGCTGATCCCGCCTCTGGTCGGCGGCCTGGTCTCGATGTCCTGGCAGGGGGCGCTCTCCGCCTTCTTCTGGGGCTCGCTGGTGCGGATCGCGCTGCTGCACCACGTGACGTGGTCGATCAACTCGATCTGCCACGCGGTCGGCGAGCGGCCGTTCAAGTCCCGCGACCGGTCCGGCAACGTGTGGTGGCTGGCGGTGCTGTCCTGCGGCGAGTCCTGGCACAACCTGCACCACGCCGACCCGACCAGCGCCCGGCACGGCGTGCTGCGCGGCCAGGTGGACTCGTCGGCCCGGCTGATCCGCTGGTTCGAGCAGGCGGGCTGGGCGAGCGACGTCCGCTGGCCGGGGGCCGAGCGGATCAACGCCCGCCGCGCCGTATGACCCGCCCGCTGCAGCATGATGTAGGGGTGAACGGGAGCAACGCAGACACCGCGGACGGCCATCAGCACGCACCGAGCGGGGACGGCGGCGCGGTGGGCCGCACCCGCTCCACCCCCGCGGCGCGCGGCGGCCGGTCGGGCGGCCGGGTCCGGATGACCGGCAAGCAGCGCCGCGAGCAGCTGCTGGAGATCGGCCGGTCGGTGTTCGCGGAGCGCGGCTACGACGGCACCTCGGTGGAGGAGATCGCCGAGCGGGCGGGCGTGTCCAAGCCGGTGGTCTACGAGCACTTCGGCGGCAAGGAGGGGCTGTACGCGGTCGTCGTCGACCGCGAGATGCAGCTGCTGCTGGACATGGTGACCGGGGCGCTGACCGGCGGGCACTCCCGGGAGCTGCTGGAGCAGGCGGCGTTCGCGTTGATGGACTACATCGACACCTCGACCGACGGTTTCAAGATCCTCGTGCGGGACTCCCCGGTCGCGCAGTCGACCGGCAGCTTCGCCTCGCTGATCAGCGACATCGCCACCCAGGTCGAGGACATCCTGGGGCTGGAGTTCAAGTCCCGGGGCTTCGACCCCAGGCTGGCACCCATGTACTCGCAGATGCTGGTCGGGATGGTCGCGCTCACCGGCCAGTGGTGGCTGGAGGTGCGCAAGCCGCAGAAGTCCGAAGTGGCAGCCCATCTGGTGAATCTGGCGTGGCACGGCCTGGAGGGCCTGGAGCGGCATCCGAAGCTGGTGGGCGAACGGCAGGCGTGACGGCACCGAGGTGGTCGCGTGGCGGTCTTCATTCTGGCAGTGGGGGCGGCCTGCTGCCTCGGCCTGGGCTTCGTGCTGCAGCAGCACGCCGCCCAGCGGGCGCCCAAGAGCGACCTGCTGCACTGGCGGCTGCTGCTCGACCTGGCGCGGATGCCGGACTGGCTGATCGGCCTGGGCTTCATGATCGCCGGCCTGGTGCTGAGCGCGGTCGCGCTGAGCCAGGGCGAGGTGGCGCTGGTCGAACCGCTGCTCGCCACCAACCTGGTCTTCGCCATGCTGATGGCGCGCCGGCTCACCGGGACGAGGCTCGGCCGCTCCGGCTGGGCCGGGGTGGCGCTGATCGCCCTCGGGGTGGCCTCCTTCATCGTGGCGGGCCACCCGCAGGGCGGCGGCGCGGAGGCCGGCCCGCTGCGCTTCTGGCTGGTGGTCGGGATCGTCACCGGGCTGGCCGTGCTGCTGGTGACCGTCGCCAAGCACATGCCGCTGTTCGAGGAGGCGACCATGCTGGCGCTCGCCGCGGGGCTGCTCTACGGCCTGCAGGACGCCCTGACCCGGATGACCACCGAGCGGCTGGACGAGCACGGCATCGGCGCGGTCGTGCGCAGCTGGCAGCCGTACGCGGTCGTGGTGATCGGCGTGGTGGGGCTGCTGCTGGTGCAGTCGGCCTTCGAGGCGGCGCCGCTGCGGATGTCGCTGCCGGCGCTGACCGCGGCCCAGCCGCTGACCGGGATCGCCTGCGCGGTGGGCTTCCTCGGTGACCGGCTGCGGGTGACACCGGTCGCGGTGGCCTTCCAGGTGATCGGACTGCTGGCGGTGGTGGGCGGCGTGGTGCTGCTCGGACGCCATCCGGCGATGCCGGGCCACCACCACTTCCACAAGTGACCGCGGGCCGTCGAGCGCGCCCGGCGGCTCAGTGGCGCCGGGCGACGGCGAAGATCCGGCGGAACGGGAAGACCGTGCCGTGCTCCCGCTCCGGGTAGGCCTCGCGCAGCAGCGCGCCGTAGGCGGCCAGGAACTCCTCCCGGTCGGCCGGGTCGGCGAGCCGGGAGAGGACGGGCCGCAGCGCCGTGCCCTTGACCCACTGGAGCACCGGGTCGGGGCCGGTGAGCAGGGTGAGGTAGGTGGTCTCCCAGACGTCGGCGGTGCAGTCGGCGCCGAGCAGGGTGTGCAGGTAGTCGGCGGGGTCGTGGACGCCGGCCCGCTGGGCCCCGGTGCCGAGGGCGTCCCGCCAGCGGGCGCTGCCGCGGAGATCGGCGAGCAGGGTGTGGCTGGGGGCGTCGAAGTTGCCGGGCACCTGGAAGGCGAGGACGCCGCCGGGCTTGAGGGCGGCCGCCCAGCGGGCGACCAGGGGCAGGTGGTCCGGCCCGGTGGCGCCGTCGGGGTTGAGCCACTGCAGGGTGGCGTTGGAGACGATGGCGTCGGGGCCGGCGTCGGCCGGGTCCCAGCTGCGGGCGTCGGCGAGCCGGTAGGCGGCGCGGGGCTCGCCGGTGGCACGGGCGGTGGCGAGCATCTCGGGGGAGTCGTCGATGCCGGTGAGGTGGGCGTCGGGCCAGCGCTCGCGCAGGACGGCGGTGGAGTTGCCGGGGCCGCAGCCGATGTCGAGGACGACCGGGGCGGCGGGCAGGGCGGGCATCCGGGCGACGAGTTCGTGCAGCGGGCGGGTGCGTTCGTCGGCGAAGCGGAGGTACTGCGCGGGGTCCCAACCGGTGGCGGACATGACGGCTCCAAAGTATCTCGACATCAAGATATCCAGTCGAGAGACTGCGCGTGAAAACTCTCGATGTCAAGAGACTTCACATCGACACATCCCCCGATACACTGATCGTCATGGAGGACGAGGTCGACCGTCTGGTCGCAGCATGGCGCCGTGAGCGCCCCGACCTCGACGTGGAACCGCTCGAGGTGCTCAGCCGGGTCAGTCGACTCGCCCGGCACCTCGACCGCGCCCGCCGCACCGCCTTCGCCGAGCACGGTCTGGAGCCCTGGGAGTTCGACGTGCTGACGGCGCTGCGCCGGGCCGGCACGCCCTACCAGCTCTCCCCCGGCCAGCTGCTCACCCAGACCCTGGTCACCTCCGGCACCATGACCAACCGGATCGACCGGCTCACCGGCAAGGGCCTCGTCCGTCGCCTGCCCGACCCGGACGACCGGCGCGGCGTCCTCGTCCGGCTCACCGACGACGGCCGCGACAAGGCCGACCAGGCGCTCGCCGGCCTGCTCGCCCACGAGCGCGAACTCCTCGCCCAGCTCAGCTCCGGGCAGCAGGCTGAACTCGCCGCCCTGCTGCGCTGCCTCGTCGCCCCCTTCGACCAGGCCGGCTGAGCCGCCCGCTCAGAAGCCGTCCGGGTACGGGGAGGCCAGCGCAGGCACCGGCACGGCCTCGGGCGTCCGGTAGCCCGGCAGCAGCTCCGCCAGCCGCTCCCGCACCTCGGCGTCCACGTTTCCCCGGGCCGCCTCGTACAGCCCGGTCAGCCCGCCCGCCAGGTCCTCCGGGCCGCCGCCGCCCGCCACCGTGGCGAAGATCCGGCCGTGCTCGGTCGGCAGCCGCTCCTCGCCCTCCGAGAACAGTGCCTCGTTGAGCTTCTCGCCCGCCCGCAGGCCGGTGTAGCGGATCTCCACCTCCTCGGCGCCGAGCTGCACCTGCCGGGCGAAGTTGTGCACCAGGTCGACGATCCGCACCGGCTCGCCCATGTCCAGGACGAAGACCTCGCCGCCCTCCGCCATCCGCCCGGCCTCCAGCACCAGGCCGACGGCCTCCTCGATGGTCATGAAGAACCGGGTCACGTCCGGGTGGGTGATGGTCACCGGGCCGCCGCTGCGCAGCTGCTCCGCCAGCACCGAGAGCAGCGAGCCCCGCGAGCCCAGCACGTTGCCGAAGCGCACCGCCGAGAACACCCCGGTGCCCAGGTTCCGGGCGTCGCGGGCGTTCGCCTGGACGATCAGCTCGGCCAGCCGCTTGCTCGCCCCCAGCACCGAGGTCGGATCGGCCGCCTTGTCGGTGGAGATCAGCACGAACCGCTCCACGCCGGTGGCCAGCGCCGCCTCCACCAGGTGGTCCGTGCCCAGGACGTTCGACTTCACCGCCTCGCTCGGATGCCGTTCCAGCAGCGGCAGGTGCTTGTGCGCCGCCGCGTGGAAGACCACCTCGGGCCGCAGGTCGCGGAAGATCTGCTGGATCCGCGGCCGGTCCCGGATGTCGGCGATCACCAGCGAGTCGTCGGTGAGCAGCGCCTCGCCCCAGATGTCCAACTGCAGCCGGTGCAGGTTCGACTCGTCGTGGTCCAGCATGTACAGCGCGGACGGGCCGAAGGCGTGCACCTGGCGGCAGAGCTCGCTGCCGATCGAACCGCCCGCGCCCGTCACCAGCACCCGGCGGCCCTCGATCACCGCCCGCACGTCCGCCGAGACCACGTGGACCTCGTGACGGCCGATCAGCTTGTTGACGTCCAGGCTGCGCAGGTCCGAGCCGACCACCTCGCGGCGCAGCGCCGACAGGAAGGACGGCAGGTAGCGGACGGCCACCCCGGCCGCGGCCGCCGCCGTCGCCAGCGCCCGTACCTGCTGGTGCGGCAGTCCCGGGATCGCCAGCACCACCACCTGCGCGCGGTGGGTCACCGCCAGCGGCGTCAGCTCCGCCAGCGGGCCCAGCACCGGCACCCCGTCCACGGCGGTGCCCGCCTTGCCCGGGTCGTCGTCCAGGACGCCGACCGGGGCGAGTCCGAACTCCGGGGTCCGGAGCAGGTCGCGGACCAGCGCCGACCCGGCGGAGCCACCGCCGATCACCAGAGTGCGCAGGCCCGGCGGCTCGGCGGCCACCCCTGCGGCGGCAACGGACTGTGCATCGGGACGGGCGGCAGTGCTGTTCGGCGACATCTGTCCTCCGGTCTCCCTGACCTGACGGAGTCGGTACCTGGGTGTGGCGACGGGCCGATCCCCCGCCCGGCGCGGGCGCGAGGAAACGATTCAGCCGACGCCCGGGCCTGCGTTCGAGGCGACGGTCGGCGGATGCGGTGGCGGAGCCGAGGCGGGCGGGAGCAGCGGCTCGGAGGGCGTGATCCCCGCCCGGCGGGCCACCGCGACGGCCGCGAGGGTGGAGTGCACCCCCAACTTGCCGAGGACGTTCTGCATATGGGTGCGGACGGTGTGCGGGGAGAGGTACAGCCGCTCGGCGACGGCCTGCCGGCCGAGACCGGCGACCATGCAGCGCAGCACCTCCTCCTCCCGCGGGGTCAGTGTGCCGACGAGGCGCTCGCTCTCCGTCCGGTCCCGCCGCGCGCTGGTCAACTCCCGTACCACGCCGGTCAGCAGGGCCGGCGGCAGATGCGTCTCGTCACGCAGCACACCGCGGACGACGGCCAGCAGCCGCCCCAGCGAGCTCTCCTTGGCGACCCAGCCCGAGGCGCCCGCCTGCAGCGCGCGGACCGCGCGGCGCGGGTCGTCGCCGGTCGCGAGCACCACCGCGCGCAGCGCGGGATGAGCACGGCAGATCCGGCCCACCAGGGCGATCCCGTCGCCGGCCGACAGACCGAGGGACGCCTCGCGGCGCGGCATCGGCACCACGGCGACCGGGGGGCGGCCGCGGGCCCGGGGCGGCAGCGGGCGGCCGGCCGCAGGGGTCAGGTCGGCGTCCACCAGGGCGATGTCGTACGGGCGGCCCTCGGCGGCGGCGCGCTCCAGCGCGCGTTCGGCCGCGGCCGAACTGCCGGCCGCGCCGACCTCGATCTCGGGCTCGGCGGCGAGCGCCGCGGCCAGTGCCTCGGCGAAGATGCGGTGGTCGTCGACCACCAGGACGCGAATACGTCCCATCGTTCGTCCCCCCTGCTCCGGCGCCGACCCCCACCGGTACCGGACTCAGCGTACGGGAGGGGCAGGAGAAGGGTGGGGGATTGGTGAAGTTTCTTCATCCCCTGGTGATTTGACCTTCGCGCAGCAACCACGACCGCACGTCGGGGCAGCGGGACAACCACGAGGGCGCGCCCTGAGCTCCCCTCGGTGGCTGTCCGTCAGCTGATGCGGTGGGCGCCGGGGGCGGGGATCGCGGTGAAGGTGCGGGGGGCGGCGTAGCCGGCGTCGGTGAAGGCGGTGGTGACGGCGGCGGCGACGGTGTCGAGGGTGTCGGCGGCGGTCAGGGCGATGACGGAGCCGCCGAAGCCGCCGCCGGTCATCCGGGCGCCGAGCGCGCCGGCCGCGACGGCGGTCTCCACGGCGAGGTCGGTCTCGGGGCAGGAGACGCGGTAGTCGTCGCGGAGCGAGGCGTGTCCGGCGGTGAGGATCGGCCCGAGGGCGGCGAGGTCGCCGAGGTCGAGGTGGGCGATCGCCTGCTGGACGCGGGCGTTCTCGGTGACCACGTGCCGGACCAGCGGCCGCAGTTCCGTGGGCAGCCGGTCGAGGGCGGCGTCCAGGCCCGCCGGGGCGAGGTCCCGCAGGGCGGGCAGGCCGAGGAGTGCGGCGGCGCGTTCGCAGCCGGCCCGCAGCTCGGCGTAGGCGCCGTCGGCGAGGTCGTGCTTGACCCGGGTGTCGACGACCAGGAGCCGCAGGCCGGCCCCGGCGAGGTCGAGCGGGACCTGTCGCTGGGCGAGGTCGCGGGTGTCGAGGAACAGAGCGTTTCCCTCGGTGCAGCAGACCGAGGCCATCTGGTCCATGATCCCGCAGGGGACGCCGACGAACTCGTTCTCGGCGCGCTGGGCGAGCCGGGCGAGCGCCGGGCGGTCGAGGCCGATGCCGTGCAGGTCGTTGTAGGCCGCGGCGACGACGCACTCGATGGCCGCCGAGGAGGAGAGGCCCGCCCCGGTCGGCACGTCGCTGTCGATGTCGATGTCGGCGCCGCCGACCCGGTACCCGGCCGCGCGCAGCGTCCACACCACGGCGGCCGGGTACTTGGCCCAGCCGTCCACACTGCCGGGGACGAGGTCGGCGACCCGGAGCTCCACGGTGCCGCCGCCGGTCTGCTCGCTGTGCAGGCGGAGCAGGCCGTCGGTGCGGAGCCTGACGGCGGCGCGGGCGGCCTGCGGCAGGGCCACGGGCAGCACGAAGCCGTCGTTGTAGTCGGTGTGTTCGCCGATCAGGTTGACCCGTCCGGGCGCCGCCCAGACCCCTGCCGGGGCGGCGCCGTCGTGGACGGACTGGAAACCGGTCATCAGGCTCGCTTCTCCAGGGTGAAGGCCCAGGCGTCGGCGACGATGTCGTCGAGTTCGGGGCGGCGGGGCTGCCAGCCGAGCGCCTCGTGGGCGCGGGCGGCGGAGGCGACCAGGACGGCCGGGTCGCCGGGGCGGCGCTCGGAGACGACGACGGGGATCTCGCGGCCGGTCACGCGCTTGACCGACTCGATGACCTCGCGGACGGAGAAGCCGTTGCCGTTGCCGAGGTTGCAGATCAGGTGCTCGCCGGGCTTGGCGGCGTCGAGGGCGAGCAGGTGGGCCTCGGCGAGGTCGGCGACGTGGATGTAGTCGCGGATGCAGGTGCCGTCCGGGGTCGGGTAGTCGTCGCCGAAGACGGAGATGTGCGGGCGCTGGCCGAGGGCGGCCTGGAAGACCAGCGGGATGAGGTGCGACTCGGGGTCGTGGCGCTCGCCGTAGGAGCCGTACGCGCCGGCGACGTTGAAGTAGCGGAGCGACACCGCGGCCAGGCCGTGGGCGACCGCCTCACTGGTGATCAGGTGGTCGACGGCGAGCTTGGTGGCGCCGTAGGTGTTGGTCGGCGAGGTGCGCGCGGTCTCCGCGATCGGGACGACCTCGGGCTCGCCGTACACGGCGGCGGTGGAGGAGAAGACGAGCTTGCGGACGCCGGCCTTGCGCATCGCGGAGATCAGCTCCAGCGAGCCGGCCACGTTGTTGCGCCAGTACTTCTCCGGGTCGGCGACGGACTCGCCGACCTGCGAGGAGGCGGCGAAGTGCAGGACGCCGTCGAAGGAGCCGTCGAGCACGTCGGCGGCGTCCTGGATCCGGCCGCGGACGAACTCGACACCGGCCGGGACGCCCTCGGCGAAGCCGGTGGACAGGTCGTCGAGCACGGTGACCTGGTGGCCCGCCTCCAGCAGGTGGGCGGCGACCACACTGCCGACGTAGCCGGCGCCACCCGTGACCAGGTACTTACTCATGATGCGACCTCCCGCAGGCGCTGTGCCGCCCGCTCGGGCGACACATCGTTGACGAACGCGTCCATGCCGGACTCGACGCCGGCAAGGAACTTGAGCTTGCCCACCGTACGACGAATCGTGAACAGCTCCAGATGCAGCGCCAGCTCCTCGCCGTCGAGGGCGGGCGCCTGGTGCCAGGCCGCGATGTACGGCGTCGGCTGGGCCTGCCCATTGTGCCCGGGCTCGATGAACAGCCGGTCGAAGCGGCGCAGAAGTTCCAGGTAGACGCCGGGGAACTCGGCGCGCTCGGCCTCGGTGAGCCGGGTGAGGTCGGGCACCCGGCGGTTCGGGTACAGGTGCACCTCGTAGGGCCAGCGGGCGGCGAAGGGGACGAAGGCCGTCCAGTGCTCGCCGGCCAGCACCACCCGGACGGGGTCGGCGCGTTCGGCGGCGAGCAGGTCCTCGAAGAGGTTGCGACCGGTGCGGGCCCGGTGCTCGGCGGCCCGTTCCAGGGCGCGGGCGGTCCGCGGGGGGACGAACGGGAAGGCGTAGATCTGCCCGTGCGGGTGGGCGAGGGTGACGCCGATCTCGGCGCCGCGGTTCTCGAAGCAGTAGACCTGGCGGACGTCGGGCAGCGCGGACAGGTCCGCCGTCCGGTCCGTCCAGGCGTCGAGGACGAGGCGGGCCTGCTGCTCGCTCAGGTCGGCGAAGGAGAGCGCGTGGTCGGCGGTGAAGCAGACCACCTCGCAGCGGCCGGTGCCGGGGGCCCGCTCGGCGACCGGGTGCCCGGGGCCCGTGGCGTGGTCGGCGGCGTCGGCGGCCAGTGACGGGAAGCGGTTCTCGAAGACCGCGACCTGGTAGTCGGGGGCCGGGATCTCGCTGAGCCGTCCGTCGCGGGACGGGCAGAGCGGGCACTCGTCGGCCGGCGGGTGGTAGGTGCGGCCCTGCCGGTGGGCGGCGACGGTCACCCAGTCGCCGGTGACCGGGTCCCGGCGGATCTCGGAGAGGCTCGCGGCGGGCTCCAGCGGACGCAGGTCGACGGAGTCCCGCAGGACGGAGTCGTCCGCGTCGAAGTACAGGAGCTCGCGGCCGTCCGCGAGCTTGGTGACGGTCTTCTTCACGGTGAACTGCTCCGATCTCCTCGCTCTCCAACATATTCAAACACGTCCGACCACAAGTCAACAGATGGACGGGGCGGGAGGGACTCAGGCGGACCGGTCCACCCGGTCGAGCAGTCCGGTCCGGGCGGCCACCGCCGCCGCCTCCAGCCGGGACCGGGCGCCGAGCTTCACCAGCACCCGCTGCACATGGGTCCTGGCGGTGCTGGAGGCGATGCCCATGCCGGCCGCGATGGCCGCGGTGTCCTCACCCTCGGCGATCCGCGCCAGCACCTGCGCCTCGCGCCGGGTCAGCAGCCGCAGCAGCCGCACGGCGTCGTCGTCCGGCTCGGCGGCGGGCCGCAGCAGCGCCTCGAACGCGCCCTGCAGCACCTCGACGGCGACCGCCGCCTCCCCTGCCCGGACCCGGGCGACCGCCCGCTCGACGACCTCGATCCGCTCGTCGCTGCGCACATAGCCGGCCGCCCCGGCGGCGAAGGCGGCCGCCACCCGGCCGGGGTCGCCGACCGGGCCGAGCACGACGACGGCCACCTCGGGCCGCTCGGCCCGCAGCCATCGGAGCGGGGCGAAGAGGTCCTCGCCCCCGGCCGGTTCGGCCAGGCCCAGCAGGCAGACCTCGGGCCGACGCCCGGCGACCAGGCCGCCGACCGCGGCGGCGGGGGCGCCCACCCCGAGGACGCGGTGTCCGCGCAGCCTGAGCGCGGCGGCCAGCGCCTCGGCCAGCAGGCGGTGGTCGTCGACGATCACGAGCCGAACGCCCACGGCGCCCTCCCCCAGTCCCCCGTGCCGGCCGCCGGGCGCCTCGGCACCCGGCGCGACGCTTGACGCACCATCACAGCGCATCCCCGGCGACTCCGCCAGGCCGCCCCGGGGCACCTCGCCCGAATTCGAACCGCATCGGAAAACGCCGAAGGCCCTCGCCTTGCGGCGAGGGCCTTCGTACTCTGTGGAGCCCCCATGCGGAATCGAACCGCAGACCTTCTCCTTACCATGGAGACGCTCTACCGACTGAGCTATAGGGGCTTGTTCTCGGCGTGTTCCCAGTGTTCCCCGCGAACGAGGAAGACATTACAGGGTCGGCGACCGGAAAGGGAAATCGGTCGCGGCCGTCCCGATCGGCCCCGCAGGCTCAGACCTGCGGCGCGCAGGCGCCGTCGTGCGCCTGGTCGAAGCGCTCGCGCGCCGCGACCACCTGGCCGGCGTACGACTCCACCCAGTCGCCGAGCGGGGCGATCCGCTCGGCCAGCGTGCGGCCGAGCGGCAGCAGCTCGTAGACGACCCGCGGCGGGGTCTCCGGGTGGACGGTCCGCAGCACCAGCCCGTCCCGTTCGAGCGCGCGCAGGGACTGGGTGAGCATCTTGCGACTGACCCCGCCGACCGAGCGCTGGAGTTCAGAGAACCGCTGCTCGCCGCAGGTGTGCAGGCTCAGCACGAGCAGCAGCGACCACTTGTCGGCGAGCTCCGCGAAGACGTCCCGGCTGGGGCAGACGGCCGCGAAGATGTCGAACCCCTGATCGCCCTCGGGACAGGACGCGGGGCTCTCGGTCTGCTGGTCGGCGGTCTGCTGCGGGGTGGCCATGCCGCAAGGGTAGCGCCGACGGTCTCCAATCGGGAGTTGGTAACCAGTGGAGACCTGGTCTACATTGGAGACCGCCAAGCCCGGCCGGCCCGGCCGCCCGGCCAGGCCCCCGTCCGCCCTCTTCGAGGAGTCATTCCGCATGACGACCGCCAACCGTCCCACCGTCGCCATCGCCTACCACTCCGGCTTCGGCCACACCGCCGTCCTGGCCGAGGCCGTCGCCCGCGGTGCCGCCGCGGCCGGCGCCGACACCGTGCAGATCGCCGTGGACACCATCACCGAGGAGCAGTGGACGCAGCTGGACGCCGCCGACGCGATCGTCTTCGGTTCGCCGACCTACATGGGCACCGCCTCCGGCGCCTTCCACACCTTCGCCGAGGCCACCTCCAAGCGCTGGTTCGGCCAGACCTGGAAGGACAAGCTGGCCGCCGGCTTCACCAACTCCGCCTCCAAGAGCGGCGACAAGCTGCACACCCTGCAGTTCTTCACGGTGCTCGCCGCCCAGCACGGCATGCAGTGGGTGAACCTCGGCCTGCACCCGGGCTGGAACTCCACCACCGCCTCCGAGAACGACCTCAATCGCCTCGGCCTGTTCCTGGGCGCCGGCGCCCAGACCAACAACGACCAGGGCCCGGAGGGCGTCCACAAGGCCGACATCGCCACCGCCGAACACCTCGGCGACCGGGTCGCCCGGCAGACCGCGATCACCCTGGCCGGCCGCGCCGCGCTGGCCGCCTGACACCCCGCCACGCCGCACGGCGCCGTCACCGGCCGGTCGCCGCACCTCCGTCCAGCACGGGGGTGCGGCGGCCGGCCGCCGCCAGTTCCGCCCCGCGGGTCTCCGGCAGGCCGAGCAGGCACAGCACCGACACCCCGCCGAGCGCCGCCAGGTACCAGCCGACCGGCACCGCCGTGCCGTACGCCGCGGTCAGCCGGGTCGCCACCAGCGGCGCCGTCGCCCCGCCCACCACCCCGGCCAGGTTGTACGTCAGCGCCGCCCCCGTGTAGCGCACCCGGGTCGGGAACAGCTCCGGGAGGTACGCGGCGACCGGCCCGAGCATCGCGCCGAGCACCGCCATCGCCCCCAGCAGGGCGAGCCCGATCCAGGCCGTCCGGCCGGTCTCCAGCAGCGGGAACAGCACCGCCGACCAGCCCGCCGCGAGGGTGGTCGCGGCCATCAGGGTGCGCCGCCGGCCGAACCGGTCGCTCGCCCGCGCGCTCAGCACCACCGTGCCGCCCTTCAGCACCGCGCCGGCCAGCAGCAGCCCGAGCACCAGGGTCCGCCCGACGCCGAGGTCCGCGGTCGCGTGCGCCAGCGCGTACGTGGTGGTCAGGTAGAACAGCGCGTACCCGGACATCACCGCGCCCGCGCCGAGCAGCACCGGGCGGCCGTGCCGGGACAGCACCTCCGCCACCGGCACCCGGGGCCGCCGCCGCTCCGCCCGGAACAGCGGGCTCTCCGCCACCCGCAGCCGGACGAAGAGCCCGATCGCCACCAGCACCAGCGACGCCAGGAACGGCACCCGCCAGCCCCAGGCGAGGAACGCCGCCTCGTCCAGCACGCCGCCCAGCAGCAGGAACACCGCCGTGGCGAGGAAGAACCCGGCGCACGGCCCGAGTTGCAGCAGCCCGCCGTACCGGCCGCGGCGACCCGCCGGGGCGTGCTCCGCCACCAGCAGCGCCGCCCCGCCCCACTCGCCGCCCAGCCCCAGGCCCTGGCAGAAGCGCAGCACGGTGAGCAGCACCGGCGCCCAGGCGCCCCAGCGCCCGTAGTCGGGCAGCAATCCGACCGCCGCGGTGGACAGGCCCATCAGCAGCAGCGACACCACCAGGGTCGCGCGCCGGCCGAGCCGGTCGCCGAAGTGCCCGAAGGCGACGGCGCCCAGTGGGCGGGCGACGAACGCCACCGCGTAGACCGAGAAGGCCGCCAACAGCCCGCCGGCCGCGCCGAGTCCGGGAAAGAACACCCGGCCGAACACCAGCGCGGCTGCGGTGCCGTAGATGAAGAAGTCGTAGAACTCGACGGCGGTGCCGAGGAGGGCGGCGGAGGCCGCCCGGCGCAGCGCCGGCGAGGGTGCCGAGGGGGTGTCATGTGTCATGCCGTCAGCCTGGCAAGGCGCTGACCTGCGCGGACAGCGGGCACACGGGTGATTCGGCAGCGAACGGCCGAACGGGAGCCGGGGTGGTGCGCCGTCCCGGGTACGGCGGTATGGTGGCCGCCTCCGGATCCGAAAGGGCGCACGTGGCCGACGTGTTCGACAAGAACGGTGTGTTCGACAAGCTCTTCGCGGTGCTGTGCCTCGCGCTCAACCTGCTGCTGCTCGACCTGGGCGTCACCCAGTACCGGCACGGCGGCTCGGCCGCCTGGGCGCTCTTCGCCGCGGCGCTGCTCCTGGCCTCGGGCTGGGAGACGGCCCGCCGGTTCCGCCCGCGCCGCTGAGGGCCCGCTGCTGATGGCCCGGCGAGGGGCGCCCGGCTGCGGACGCCCCTCGGCCGATTCCTAGACCTGCTCGGCGAGTTCGAGCCAGGCCATCTCCAGCTCCTCCTTCTCGTCGCGGACCTTGCGCAGCTGCGCGTCCAGTTCCGCGACCTTGGAGAAGTTGGCGGCGTGCTCGGCGAGTTGGGCGTGCAGCTTGGACTCCTGGTCGTCCAGCTTGGCGATCTGCCGCTCCAGCTTCTGCATCTCCTTCTTCGCCAGCCGGGTGTCGGCGGCGGGCTTCGCCGGCGCGGCCGGGGCCGCCACGGCGGCGGGGGCGGTCGCCTCGACCATCCGGGCGCGGCGCTCCAGGTACTCGTCGATGCCGTTCGGCAGCATCCGCATCCGCCGGTCGCCGAGCAGCGCGTAGACGGTGTCGGTGGTCCGCTCGATGAAGAACCGGTCGTGGCTGATCACGATCATCGAACCGGGCCAGCCGTCGAGGACGTCCTCCAGCTGGTTGAGGGTCTCGATGTCGAGGTCGTTGGTGGGCTCGTCGAGGAAGAGCACGTTCGGCTCGTCCATCAGCAGCCGCAGCAGCTGGAGGCGGCGGCGCTCGCCGCCGGACAGGTCGCCGACCGGCGTCCACTGCTTGTCCTTGCCGAAGCCGAACTGCTCGCAGAGCTGACCGGCGCTCATCTCCCGGCCCTTGCCGAGGTCGACCCGGCCGCGGACCTGCTCGACGGCCTGCAGCACCCGGGTGGCCGGGTCCAGTTCGGCGACCTCCTGGGAGAGGTACGCCAGGCGCACCGTCTTGCCGACCTTGATCACACCGCCGGACGGCTGCACGTCGCCCTCGGTGGCGTACGCGGCCTGCATGGCCCGCAGCAGCGAGGTCTTGCCGGCGCCGTTGACGCCGAGCAGGCCGATCCGGTCGCCGGGGCCGAGCTGCCAGGTGACGTGGTCCAGCAGGTGCTTGGGGCCGGCCTTGATGCTCACGCCCTCCAGGTCGAAGACGGTGCGGCCGAGGCGGGCGTTGGCGAACTTCATGAGCTCGCTCTTGTCGCGCGGTTCCGGCACGTCCGCGATCAGCGCGTTGGCCGCCTCGATCCGGTAGCGCGGCTTGGAGGTGCGGGCGGGCGCGCCGCGGCGCAGCCAGGCCAGCTCCTTGCGGGCCAGGTTCTGCCGCTTCTGCTCCTCGGTCGCCTCGATCCGGGAACGCTCGGCGCGGGCGAAGACGTAGTCGGAGTAGCCGCCCTCGTACTCGCGGACCTCGCCGCGCTGCACGTCCCACATCCGGGTGCAGACCTGGTCCAGGAACCAGCGGTCGTGGGTGACGCAGACCAGGGCCGACCGGCGGTTCTGCAGGTGGCGGGCGAGCCAGGCGATGCCCTCGACGTCGAGGTGGTTGGTGGGCTCGTCCAGGACGATCAGGTCGGGCTCGCCGAGCAGCAGCTTGGCCAGCGCGATCCGGCGGCGCTCACCGCCGGAGAGCGGGCCGATCACGGTGTCCAGGCCGTCCGCGAAGCCCGGCAGGTCGAGCCCGCCGAACAGGCCCTCGATGATGTCGCGGATCCTGGCGTCGCCGAGCCACTCGTGGTCGGCCCGGTCGGCGATCACCTCGTGCCGGATGGTGGCCTTCGGGTCGAGGGAGTCGTGCTGGGTGAGGACGGCCATCTGCAGCCCGCCGGAGTGGGTGATCCGCCCGCTGTCCGGCTCCTCCAGCTTGGCGAGCATCCGGATCAGGGTGGTCTTGCCGTCGCCGTTGCGCCCGACGACGCCGATCCGGTCCCCCTCGCTGACGCCGAGGCTCACCCCGTCCATCAGGGCACGGGTGCCGTACACCTTGGTGACGGACTCGATGGTGGCGAGGTTGACGGCCACTGCTGCTGCGCTCCTGGGAGGGGGTCGAGAGAGGTCTCCGACCACCCAGCCTAGTGGGCACCCGGAAGCCGCCCGGCCCGCTGCTCCGACGCGGTACCGTGCGAGAAGTCGCAGCAGCGAACCGGAGAGCGGGAGGTGTGCGGTGACGGCAGTGGAGGACCGGCCGCAGATGCTGGCCGAGGAGTTCGAGCGCATCGCCGTGGCGGCCGAGCGCGAGGGTGTGCGGATGGAGTTCATCCACGGGCGGATGGGGGTCAAGGCAGTGCCCGACGGCGACCACGACGAGATCATCCGCTGGGTGATGGAGCAGTGCATGCAGCAGCGCCCCGATCTCTGGCTCTACCCCGAACGTGGACTGCGGGTGGAGACCTACCGCAAGGGTCACGCCAAGCCCGACGGGGTGCTGTCTCCAAAGGGGAGTTTCGCGGGCCAGGGCGAGTGGGCCTCAGCCGACCGGGCCGTGATGGTGGTCGAGGTGACCTCCTACGACACCGACACCGACCGCCGCGACCGGGACGAGAAGCCGCGCGCCTACGCGGAGACCGGCATCCCGGTCTACCTGCTGGTCGATCGGGACAGCTGCGAGGTGCTGGTCTTCAGCGAGCCCGAGGACGGCCAGTACGTGAGCCTGGTCCGGCGGCCTTTCGGCAAGACCGTCGTGCTGCCCGACCCGGTCGGGATCAGCCTGGAGACCGAGCCGTTCAAGGCCTGGGTGCGCTGACCTCCGCGCCCCGGACCGGGCCGTGGGTGGCGTGGGCCGCCCGGCAGGTGCCGGAGGCGGTGAGGGCGGCGGCGATCGCGGTGGCGGCGTCGGCGTCCTTGGCGAGGAAGGCGCAGGTCGGGCCGGAGCCGGAGACCAGGGCGCCGATCGCGCCGGCCTCGGTGCCAGCGGCCAGGGTGTCGGCGAGCGAGGGCCGCAGCGCCAGGGCCGCTGCCTGCAGGTCGTTGGTGAGGGCGGCGGCGAGGGCCACCGGGTCGCCGGAGGCGAGGGCGGCGAGCAGCGCCGGGTCGGCGTCCGGGGTGGGGACGTCGGCCGCCGAGGAGCCGGTGCCGGCCTCCTCGCGGAGCCGGTCGCACTCACGGAAGACGGCCGGGGTGGAGAGCCCGCCGTCGGCGACCGCGAACACCCAGTGGAAGGTGCCGGCGACCGGCAGGGCGTCCAGGATCTCGCCGCGGCCGCGGCCCAGCGCGACGCCGCCGAGCAGGGCGAACGGCACGTCGGAGCCGAGTTCGGCGGCGAGCTCCAGCAGGGTGTCGAACGGGGTGTCCAGGCCCCACAGGGCGTCACAGGCGACGAGGGCGGCGGCGCCGTCCGCGCTGCCGCCGGCCATCCCGCCGGCCACCGGGATGGCCTTGGCGATGTGCAGGTGGACGCCCGGGTCGCCGAGGCCGTGGTGCGCGGCCAGCAGCCGGGCGGCACGGGCGGCGAGGTTGGTGTCGTCCAGCGGGACGGAGGCCGCGTCGGGGCCGGTGCAGGAGAGCGTGACGCCCTCGCCGGGGGTGGCGGTGACCTCGTCGAACAGGCCGACGGCGAAGAAGACGTTGGCCAGGTCGTGGAAGCCGTCGGCGCGCAGGCCGCCGACCCCGAGCTGGACGTTGACCTTGGCGGGGACGCGAACCGTGATCATTTCTGGGCCTCGGGCTTGTGCTCGGCGATGGCGGCGAACTGTTCCACCGTCAGCATCTCGCCGCGCAGCTTGTGGTCGATCCCGGCGGCGGCCAGCGCCTGTTCGGCGCCGGCCGGCGAGCCGGCCCAGCCGGCCAGGGCGGCCCGCAGGGTCTTGCGGCGCTGCGCGAACGCGGCGTCGACGACGGCGAACACCTCCGCGCGGGAGGCGGTGGTCTTCGGCGGGTCGCGGCGGATCAGCGACACCAGGCCGGAGTCGACGTTCGGCGCGGGCCAGAAGACGCTGCGGCCGATCGCGCCGGCCCGCTTCACCTCGGCGTACCAGTTGGCCTTCACCGAGGGCACGCCGTACACCTTGTTGCCGGGCTTGGCGGCGAGCCGGTCGGCGACCTCGCTCTGCACCATGACGAGGGTGCGCTCGATGCTCGGGAAGGTCTGCAGCATGTGCAGCAGCACCGGCACGGCGACGTTGTAGGGCAGGTTGGCGACCAGCGCGGTCGGCGCCGGGCCGGGGAGCTCGGTGACCTCCATGGCGTCGGAGAGCACCAGGTCGAAGTCCTTCGCCTTATCCGGCATCCGGGAGGCGACGGTGGCGGGGAGGTGCTGGGCGAGCAGCGGGTCGATCTCGACCGCGGTGACGTGCGCGGCGACCTCCAGCAGGGCCAGGGTGAGCGAGCCGAGCCCCGGGCCGACCTCGACCACGCTGTCCTCGGCGGTCACCCCGCCCGCGCGGACGATCCGGCGCACGGTGTTGCCGTCGATGACGAAGTTCTGGCCGCGCTGCTTGGTCGGCTTCACGCCGAAGGCGGCCGCCAGCTCGCGGATGTCGGCCGCGCCGAGCAGGTGGTGGTCGGCGGCGGGTGCGGGATCGGTGCTGCTCACCCCGCAAGGATACGGGCGCCGCGGCGGCTCAGAGTTCGACGACCTGCTTGAGGTCGATCTCCACCGGGAACGGCACCGCCGTGACCAGCAGTCCTTCGATCGTCAGTACCCGAAGGCGCGGGCGGTGTTGTCGGCGATCGCGGTGGCCATCTCGTCCTCCCCGATGCCCCGGTGCGCGGCCATGGCGCGGAGGGTGACCGGGATCAGGTAGGGGGCGTTGGGGCGGCCGCGGAAGGGGTGCGGGGTGAGGAAGGGGGCGTCCGTCTCGATCAGGACGCGGTCGAGCGGGGTCACCGCCAGGGCCTCGCGCAGGGCGTGGTTGGCCTTGTAGGTGACCGGGCCGGCGAAGGACAGGTACCAGCCGTGCTCGGCGCAGACCTTGGCCATCTCGGCGTCGCCGGAGTAGCAGTGGAAGACGGTGCGTTCGGGCGCGCCCTCCTCCAGCAGCAGGGCGATGACGTCCTCGTGGGCATCCCGGTCGTGGATGACCAGGGCCTTGCCGTGCCGCTTGGCGATCTCGATGTGGCGGCGGAAGGACTCCTTCTGGATGTCCACACCCTCGGGGCCGGTGCGGAAGTAGTCGAGGCCGGTCTCGCCGACCGCCTTGACGTGCGGCAGGGCGGCGAGCGCGTCGATCTCGGCGAGTGCCTCGTCGAGGGCGGCGGCGCCGCCCGGGGCCCGGTGCTGCCCGGACCAGCCGTCCGGGTCGCCGAGGAAGATCCGCGGCGCCTCGTTGGGGTGCAGGGCGACGGCCGCGTGCACGGCGTCGAACTCGGCGGCGAGCGATGCCGCCCAGCGCGAGCCGCGCACGTCGCAGCCGACCTGGACGACGGTGGTCACCCCGACCGAGGCGGCCTTCGCGAGGCCCTCGGCGGGGGTTCCGTTCTGCATGTCCAGGTGGGTGTGCGAGTCGGCCACCGCCACGGCCAGGGGTTCCGGCAGTGGCGGCGGGGTCGACCGGTCGTCGTCCTTCTTGGCCATCAGGAGGCGGGCTTCTCTTCCAGGCGGGGGAACAGGATGTCGCCCTTGGTGACGGTGGTGCCGGCGGGCAGCCGGCCCCAGTCGGCGACGGTGGCGATGGTCTGGTCGGCGAGCGCGCCGAGCGAGTCCTGGGCGCCGAGTGACTCCCACAGCTTGCCGGAGGCGGTCGGCATCACCGGGTTGAGCAGGACGGCGGTGGCGCGCAGCGCCTCGGCCGCGGTGTAGAGGATGGTGGCGAGGCGCGCCTGGCCCTCCTCGGACGTGTCCTTGGCGACCTTCCAGGGCTCCTGCTCGGTGAGGTAGCCGTTGACCAGCTTGACGAACTCGAAGATCGCCGCGATGCCGCCGGCGAAGTCCAGCTCCTCGCCGATCTTCCGGTCGGCCTCGGCGGCGGCCCTGGCCAGGCCGTCGACGACCGCCTGCTCGGCCGGGCCGGCGGCGGTGGCCGCGGGCAGCGCGCCCTCGAAGTACTTGCCGACCATGGCGGCGACCCGGGAGGCCAGGTTGCCGAAGTCGTTGGCGAGCTCGGAGGTGTACCGCGCGGTGAAGTCCTCCCAGGAGAACGAACCGTCGGTGCCGAACGGGATCGCCCGCAGGAAGTAGTAGCGGTAGGCGTCCACGCCGAAGTGCGAGGTGAGGTCGGTGGGCGAGATGCCGGTCAGGTTGGACTTGGACATCTTCTCGCCGCCGACCATCAGCCAGCCGTTGGCGACGACCCGCTTGGGCAGCGGCAGGCCCGCGGCCATCAGCATGGCCGGCCAGATGACCGCGTGGAAGCGGAGGATGTCCTTGCCGACCAGGTGGACGGAGGCCGGCCACAGCTCGGCGAAGCGCTCCGGGTCGGCGCCGTAGCCGGCCGCGGTGATGTAGTTCTGCAGCGCGTCGACCCAGACGTAGAGGACGTGCTTCTCGTCCCAGGGCAGCGGTACGCCCCAGTTGAAGGTGGAGCGGGAGATCGAGAGGTCCTGCAGGCCCTGCTCGACGAAGCGCAGCACCTCGTTGCGGGCCGAGGCCGGGGCGATGAAGTCCGGGTTGGCCGCGTAGAAGTCCAGCAGCTTGGGGCCGTAGGCGGAGAGCCGGAAGAAGTAGTTCTCCTCCTCCAGCCACTCGACCGGGCGCTTGTGGATCGGGCAGAGCTTCTCGTCCTCGGTGGCGCCGGGGAGCAGTTCGCCCGGGAGCTTGTACTCCTCGCAGCCGACGCAGTACGGGCCGGAGTAGCCGCCCTTGTAGATCTCGCCCTTGTCGTGGAGGTCCTGGACGAACTCCTGCACGCGGTCGGTGTGCCGCTGCTGGGTCGTCCGGATGAAGTCGTCGTTGGCGATGTTCAGGTGCTGCCAGAGCGGCTTCCAGGCCTCCTCGACCAGCTTGTCGCACCACTCCTGCGGGGTGACGCCGTTGGCCTCGGCGGTCCGCATGATCTTCTGGCCGTGCTCGTCGGTACCGGTGAGGTACCAGACGTTCTCGCCGCGCTGGCGGTGCCAGCGGGTGAGGACGTCGCCCGCGACCGTGGTGTACGCGTGGCCCAGGTGCGGGCGGTCGTTCACGTAGTAGATCGGGGTGGTGACGTAGTACGCCGAGCGCGTGGCCTCGGTGGTGGTGTGGTCTTCAGTGGCCGCCATGCCACCGAATCTTAGTCGCGCGGGGGAACCGCCCTCGACCGATTACCGGCCCGGGGCGGCCCCGCGCGGCGGCCCTGGCGGGCCGGGTCTCAGTCGGCGCGGTGGCCGAAGAAGCCGAACCAGCGGCGGCGCTGCCCGGCGGGCACCGCGTGCTGCTGCTCCTCGGGCGCGGTGCGCCGGGGCTCGTCGGGCTCAGGGTGGCTCTGGTAGCCGGGGGCGTGGTGGACCTGGCCCTCGGCGCCGGCGACCCGGCCCTCGCGCATGATCCGGACCTTGTGGCCTCCGCAGCCCGGGCAGGTGGGCTCGCGCAGCGGCGAGGGCACCCGGACGCCGTTCGCCTTGTACTCGAAGACGATGCGGCCCTCCCGGTCCACGTGGTGCTCGATGTCGTACGCCTGCTCCCAGCCGTAGCCGCAGCTCAGGCACGCGAAGGAGTACGCCTCCCGAACGATCTCGATCTTCGGGGGCCGCCGGGTGGTCAGTCCGACGCCGCTGGGCGCTTCGCCAGTCAGAGGGCTACCGATCGTCTCGCTCATAGCCGTCTCCCAGGTGCCCGCCGGACGGTCGTCCGGCTCGGGTCTTCCATCTCGGACAATGCCCGCGCGGGCCGGTTTCCCACCCGACTTGTCAAGTCTTGGACGTGCGTTGGGAAGACCTGTACGCAGCCGGTGAAACGCGGGCACTGCCGGGGTGCTTCCCTCCACGGTACGCGCGGCACCCCCGGGGAGCACTCCTGGTCAGCCCGCGTTCTTCGCGGCCACCACGGCGTCGAAGACGTCCCGCTTGGGCAGGCCGAGATCGGCGGCGACGGCCGCGATGGCCTCCTTGCGGCGCTCGCCGGCCTCCTCCCGGACGGCCACCCGGCGGGCGAGCTCGGCGGGGCCGACGGCCTCCGGCGCGGCCGGCGGGGCGCCGGCCACCACGACGGTGATCTCGCCCCGGACGCCGTCGGCGGCCCAGGCGGCCAGCTCGGCGAGCGGGCCGCGGCGGACCTCCTCGTACGTCTTGGTGAGTTCCCGGCAGACCGCGCCGGGGCGGTCGTCGCCGAAGGCCTCGGCCATCGCGGCGAGGGTCTCGGCGATCCGGTGCGGGGCCTCGAAGAAGACCATGGTGCGCGGTTCGGCGGCGACGGTCGCGAGCTGGCGGGCCCGGTCTCCGGCCTTGCGCGGCAGGAAGCCCTCGAAGGTGAAGCGGTCGACCGGCAGCCCGGAGAGGGCGAGCGCGGTGAGCACCGCGGAGGGCCCGGGCACCGCGGTGACCCGGATGCCGGCCGCGACGGCCGCGTCGACCAGCCGGTAGCCGGGGTCGGAGACCGACGGCATGCCGGCGTCGGTGACCAGCAGCACCCGGGCGCCGCCGCGCAGCGCCTCGACCAGTTCGGGGGTGCGGGCCACCTCGTTGCCCTCGAAGTAGGAGACCACCCGGCCGGTCGGGGCGACGCCGAGAGCCTGGGTCAGCCGGCGCAGCCGCCGGGTGTCCTCCGCCGCGATGACGTCGGCGTCGGCGAGCTCGGTGAGCAGCCGGGGCGGGGCGTCGCTCACGTCGCCGATGGGGGTTCCTGCCAGCACGAGTACACCTGTCACGGGCACCATCCTCCCAGGGCCGGGGCGGTGGCGGTGCGGCCGGGCGAACGGTGACGAACCGGGCAGGTTCGCGGGGAGCTTCGGAGGGGCCCTCCTCCTTCCGGTGGAGCGCCCCTACGATGTGGCGCGTGAGCGGCGACACGTCATCCGAGGCGCCTGGGGGCGCGGACCACACCGACCAGGGCGGCGTGGCGCTGCTGAGCGCGTCCACCGCGGCGCCCGGCGGCGCACCCGCGGTTCCGGGCGTGCCCGGGCCGCGCGGGCCGGAGCCGGAGCCCGAGCGCCCGTTCTGGCAGCGGCGGCTGGAGCGCGTGGGCTACCGCGCGGCGGAGCCGGTGCCGGTGGCGGAGCGGCTGGTGCCGCCGATGCCGGACGGCCCCGGGGTGACCCCGGCGGTGGTGCCGCCCTCGCCGGTGCTGCTGCAGCTGGGGCTGCGCCTGCCGGACGGGCTGTGGTCGTGGCTGTGCCGCTGGTCGGGCTGGATCGGCCCGGTGGCGGTGGCGGTCTTCGGCGGCCTGCTGCGGATGTGGCACCTGGGCACGCCGAAGGCGCTGATCTTCGACGAGACGTACTACGCCAAGGACGCGTACTCACTCTGGCGGGGCGGCTACGAGACCAGCTGGGCGGACGACGCCAACAACCTGATCACCGCCGGGCACCCGACGGTGCCGTACCGGGTGGACCCGGCGTACATCGTCCATCCGCCGGTCGGGAAGTGGATCATCGGCCTGGGCGAGCAGGTCTTCGGGATGAACCCGGTCGGCTGGCGGTTCATGACGGCGGTGCTGGGCACCCTGTCGATCCTGATGATCGCCCGGATCGGCCGGCGGCTGTTCCGCTCGACGCTGCTGGGCTGTGTCGCGGGGCTGCTGCTGGCGGTCGACGGGCTGCACTTCGTGATGAGCCGTACGGCGCTGCTCGACCTGGTGGTGATGTTCTGGTTCGTGGCCGCGTTCGGCTTCCTGCTGCTGGACCGCGACCGCACCCGGGGCATCGTGGCGCGCCGGCTGGAGAGCGGTGCGGGCGCGGACTGGCTGTTCCTGGGCTGGCGCCCGTACCGGCTGGCGGCGGGCGTGTCGCTGGGCCTGATGACCGCGACGAAGTGGAGCGGCCTGTACGCGCTGCTGGCCTTCGCGGTGATGAGCGTGCTGTGGGACGCCTCGGCCCGCCGGGCGGCGGGCGCCCGGCAGTGGTGGCTGTGGGGCCTGTTCGACGCGGTGGTGGCGCTGCCGCTGCTGTTCGTGGTGACCGTCGGGGTGTACCTGGCCTCCTGGACGGGCTGGTTCCTCAGCAGCACGGTGCCCGGCAAGGGCGGCTACGGCCGGGACTGGGCGGAGCACCGGGCCGGCCTGTCGCCGGACCACGTGCTGGGGCTGCCGCTGTCGCAGGTCGACCTGAGCTGGGTGCCGGCCGGGCTGCGCAGCCTGTGGCACTACCACGCCACCATGTACGACTTCCACGTCCACCTGACGAGCCCGCACACCTACCAGTCGAACCCGTGGAGCTGGCTGCTGCTGGGTCGGCCGGTCTCCTTCTTCTACGAGTCCCCGAAGGCCGGGCAGGCGGGCTGCACCGCCGCCGAGTGCGCCCGCGAGGTGCTGGGCATCGGTACCCCGGTGCTGTGGTGGGCGGGGATCGCGGCGCTGGCGTACTGCCTGTACCGCTGGGCGCTGCGGCGGGACTGGCGGGCCGGGGCGGTGCTCTGCGGGCTGGCCGCGGGCTACCTGCCGTGGTTCGGGTACCAGCAGCGGACGATCTTCCTCTTCTACGCGGTCGCCTTCGTCCCGTTCCTCGTGCTGGCGGTGACCATGATGATCGGCGCGATGCTCGGCCCGGCGGGGGCCGGACGGGACCGCCGGCTGGTCGGCGGCGCGGCGGCGGGTCTGCTCGTTTTCGCGGTCATGTGGAACTTTCTGTACTTCCACCCGCTGTATACGGGAGAGACGATCCCGATGGACGACTGGCGTGCCCGGATGTGGTTCACCAGCTGGATCTGACCGCGGCCCGGCGGCAACGGATGTGTCACATGTGACCACCGTGTCGCGGGTGCACGCACGTTCGGTGTTCTACCGTGGTGCGGTCGGCCGTCGGGCTATACCCATGGGGGGACACCGTGCACAAGGGCGTGAAGATCGGCATCGGCACCGTCTGTGTCGCGATGCTGGCCGTCGGGGGGTACGGGGCGTACAACATCGCCTCGGCGCTGACCGGCGACGACAAGCCGAAGGGGCCGCGGACGGTCGTGGCCGGCTCGCCGACCGAGCAGCAGGCCGCGGAGGCCGCCAAGGCCTTCCTGGCGGCCTGGTCCAAGGGCGACCTGGAGGCGGCCGGTGCCGAGACCGACCGGCCGGACACCGCCGACGCCGCGCTCGTGGCCTTCCGGACCAAGCTGAAACCGAGCGCGATCACGCTGACCGCGGGCGGCCCGACCGCCGCCCCGGCGGGCGCGCCCTCGCCGCAGTCGGCCAACGCGGCCAAGGCGGTCATGCTGTCCTTCTCCGCCAAGGTCGAGTTCGCGGGCTCCGCCAAGGCCTGGACGTACGACGGCGTGCTGCCGATGGTGAAGATGAGCGACGGCAAGGCCGCCGTGCAGTGGAGCTCCACGGTGGTGCACCCGCACCTCGGCGAGGGCAGGACGATCGACGTGAAGCCGGTCTTCGCGCAGGCCGCGCAGGTCACCGACCGCAAGGGCCGTTCGCTGGCCGCCTTCCCCTCGCTGACCGGGCTGCTGGACGTCTTCAAGCAGGGCACCTCCGGCGACCCGGCGGACGCCGGCAGCGGCGTGGTGATCTCGGACGACTCGGGGAAGGCCAAGCCCGAGCAGCTCTTCGTGATCACCGAGCCCAAGCCGGTGCCCTCACTGCGGCTCACCCTGGACGCCCAGCTGCAGCAGGCCGCCGAGGAGGCGGTGAAGGAGCAGTCCAAGGGCGGCGCGCACAAGGCCTCGCTGGTCGCGATCGAGCCGAGCACCGGCAACGTCCTGGCCTTCGCGAACGCCCCGACGGGCGGCCAGAACCGGGCCTTCGCCGGCGGCACCGCGCCCGGCTCCACGATGAAGGTGCTCACCGGTGCGGCCCTGCTGGAGGCCGGGGTCACCCCGCAGACCCCGATCGCCTGCCCGTCCAACACCACGGCCGGCGGCCAGCCGGTGGCGAACGACTTCCCCGAGGCCCACCCGGAGTACACCTTCCGGCAGGACTTCGCGCAGTCCTGCAACACCGCCTTCATCAACGCGGGCAACGACAGGCTGAAGGCCGACAGTCTGCCGAAGATCGCCAAGGAGGTCTTCGGTCTGGGGCTGGTCTGGCACACCGGCCTGCCGGCCTTCGACACCGACATCCCGGTGCCGTCCAACATCAACGGCGCGCTGCCCGAGTTCATCGGCCAGGGCAAGATCCGCACCAACTCGCTGGCGATGGCCTCCGTCTCGGCCACCGTGCAGAACGGCACCTTCCACCAGCCCGTGCTGGTGCCGGGCAAGAGCGACATCGCCAAGGCCTCCCGGAACCTCGACCCGAAGGTGCTGTCCGACCTGCGCTCGCTGATGCGGGCGGTGGTGACGGAGGGCACCGCCCGCACGCCGATGGCCGGGATCAGCGACGTCTACGCCAAGACCGGCACGGCCGAGGTCGACGGCAAGGAGACCAACGCCTGGTTCACCGCCTACCGCGGCAACCTCGCGGTGGCCGCCGAGGTCGAGGGCGGCGGCCACGGCGCGCAGGCGGCCGCGCCGGCCGCCGCGAAGCTGCTGCGGATCGGCAACGGCTGATCCGCCGGGCGGTCAGCCCTGGCCGTGGACGGCGGCGACGTTGTCCACGGCCGGGTGCGCCCGCCCGGCCGGCCCGGCGGCGAGGGCCGTGAGGACGTTCTCGGTGACCCGGCGCACCAGGTCGCCGGTCCGGGCGTCCATGCCGTGGTTCCCGTGCCCGCCGGGGCCCTGCGCGTCCAGGGCCTCGACCCAGCGCATGGTGCCGCTGGCGAACACCCCGGCACCGCCGGGCAGCGTCCACCAGGCGGTGTCGGCCCATGAGCGGCGGCCGTCGCAGACCACCGGGGAGTGCGCGACGATCTCGATCGGCCGCGGGGTGGGGAAGGCGGTGTTCACCCGGTCGTACTCGACACCGACCAGGTGCGGGAAGGAGTCGCCGGCCTTCGCCCCGGTGCCGGCGAACAGCCAGTGGTCGGGCGCGGTGACCACGTAGGGGGCGTCCACCGGGTAGCCGTCGTAGATCACCCCGAGCAGCGAGCTCTCCGGGTCGGCGTCCGGTGCGGCCCGGAAGTCGTTGGTGGCGGGGTGCCCCGCGCGGCGGCCCGGGTCCTCCTGCCAGGCGCCCTTGTAGCAGACCACCGTCCGGTCCGGGCCGAGGCTGGAGGGCTCGTAGCGGACCCGCCGGAAGCAGCAGTTGGCGCCGAGCACCGCCAGGTTGGTGCCGGCGTCCCGGGCCGCCGCGACGTGGGCGCGCTGCTCCGGCGACCAGTACTCGTCGTGGCCGAGCGAGAGGACGGCGTGCGCGCCGCGCAGCAGCTGCGGGTCACGGGCCAGGTCGACGGTCGTGGTGTACGCCAGCGGCAGGCCGAGCCGCTCGGCGAGGGCGATCAGCGGCGCCTCGTAGACCAGGAACAGCCCGGCGCCGTCGGCGTAGCGGTAGGGGCGGTCGAAGGTCACCTGCAGCGAGCGGGTGGCCAGGCCCCCGGTGGGGCCGTTGTAGAGGTTGTGGCCGCCCCACTCGTTGTAGGCCTGCCAGGTGGTGACCGCGTTCACCACCACCGTCCGCCCGGCGGTGGCGCGGGAGCGGACGGTGATCGGGACGAACCGCTGGGCGGAGCCGTCCCCGGTGTCCAGCCGGAGCAGGTAGCTGCCCTCGGGCCAGCCGCGGGTCTGCACGGTGGCGGTGCGCCGCCAGCCGGTGCGGACCATGCGGGTCGCGGGGTCCACCGACGGGTCGGCCTGCCGGGTGCCGGGCAGGAGGTCCGACTGCCAGACCAGCCGGGCGCGGGCGCCGCCGTACCAGCCCGTCCGGTAGGCGCGGACCCGGAAGGTGGGCACGGTGGTCGACACGTACAGGCCGAACGGCTCCCCCGGCAGCACGCTCACCCGGTCGGCGAAGCCATCGATCGCCTCGGGCGAGCCGGGCCGGGTGACCCTCCAGTCCCGGTCCCCGGGCAGCGCGTTCTCGGCCGCGGTGGCGGAGGGCGCGGGGCGGGCGGCCGAGGACCGCTGGGCGTCGGCCGAGGGCCCGTGCGGGGCCGCCGGGGCGCAGCCGCCGGCGGCACCGGCCGCGGCGGCCGCACCGACCGCAAGTCCGAGGAATCGCCGGCGGTCGGTGCCCGCCGTGCCGTCGCTGTGCGCCATCCGCCGCCCTCCCTGGCTGCCGACCGTCCCGGCACGAGTCTTGTGGATCATCGTGGCGCACGGCGGGGGACGCGCCGGAGGGCGGGGTCAGACCTGGACGAGTCCGCTGCGCGGGGGCAGTACGGCCGGCTCGGGTTGCCGCCAGGTCAGCGAGCGGGAGGCCAGCCGTGGCCAGATCACCAGCACGGCCGGCAGCGCCAGGTAGCCGAACCGCCCGGCCGGGGCGAGCACGAACGCTATCGCCAGGCCGGCCGCCAGCAGGTCGCAGGCGGCGACCGCCGAGGTCGGCGGGTAGGCCAGCAGCCAGAGCGCCACGGCGAGGCCGCCGAGGCAGAGCAGGGTGAGCGAGATGGTGTGCCCGGTCGGGCCGAGGCCGGCCAGCACCTTGCCGGGCAGCGGGCTGCCGGCCGGGGTCTGCACGGCGGCCAGGCCGAGCGGGAAGCGGACCACCTGCTCGCGCATCTCCCGGCCGTCCAGCAGTGCGAACGGCAGCACCACCGCCACCGCGGCGCCGACCGCGATCGCCGCGGCACGGGCGGCCGGCAGCCGGCCGTAGAGCCGCCAGATCAGCAGGGCGGCCACCGGCAGGGCCGGCCAGGCCGTCCACTTGAGGGTGCAGGCGAGGGCCAGCACGACGCCGGCGCCGGCGGCGCGGCCGCGGGCGGCGAGGGCCATCGCCAGGCAGCAGACGCCGATCAGCGGCAGGTCGACGCCGCCGACCGCGAGGGCGAGGCCGATCAGCGGGGAGGCGGTGAGCACGGCGAGCGGCAGCAGCGGGGCCCGGTCGCGGGCGGGGCGCAGCAGCCACCAGCTGCCGAGCATGCAGCCGAGGAAGGTCAGCGCGAACCAGATCCGGGCGTCGCCGAGCAGCTGGGTGACCGGCCCGGCGCTGCCGAGCACCGCCCGCGGCAGACCGAACAGCACCATGGCGGGCAGGTAGGGGTTGTAGTCGGCGGCCCGGACGGGGGCGGCCAGGTAGGGGTCGCCGGAGCTCAGCAGCAGGTGGGCGGAGCGTTCGACGACCATCACCTCGGACTGGTGGCGGCCGTGCACCGCGAGCAGGACGAGGGGCAGCAGCACCGCGCCGACCAGGGCCACCGAGGCGGCGGCGCGCGGGGCGATCCGCCGGGGCAGCACCGCGCAGAGCAGTCCGGCGAGGCCGTACGCGGGGGCGGCGAGGGTGCCCCAGAAGACCTGGTTGGGCAGGTCGGAGACGAGCGGGAAGGCACCGGCCCAGCCGGCCGCGACGGCGCAGCCGAGCAGTTGGACGCCGCGGTGACCGGCGAGTCGGCGTGCGGCCGGCCCGCTGTCGGAGCGGGGGCGGGGCACCCGGGCGGCGGGCACGGGCCCGGCGCCGGGGACGGCGGGGCGCCGGCGCGCACGGCGCTCGGGCTCGGGCCGGTCGGGCATCCGGGGGCTCACCATGGCAGAGAGGGTATGGGCTGGGCGGGTCGCTGTCCCGGCGCCCCGACGGTTGATGGTGTGCGTCCTGCCACAACGGGGGCGGGCCGCCGGTGCCGCGGGGGCGGACCGAGCCGGTGTGCGGGCCGGTCGGGGGGTGTGTCGGCCGGTCGGGGCCGGCCGGGCGGGGCGGGCCGGGGCGGCGGCGGATCAGTCGCCGTTCAGCACGGCCTGCAGGACCGAACGGGCGATGGGCGCGGCCAGGGCGCCGCCGGTGACGTCGGTGGCCTCGCTGTCGGCGACCACCACGGCCACCGCGACCGGGGGCACGCCGCCGGAGTCCGCCGGGCGGGCCCAGGCGATGAACCAGGCGAAGGGGGTGCCGCCGTTGCCGGTGCCGTGCTGGGCGGTGCCGGTCTTGCCGCCGACGACGGCGCCGGGGATCCGCGCCCTGCTGCCGGTGCCCTCCTCGACCACGTCGACCATGAGCTGCTGGACCTTCGCGGCGACGGAGGCGCTCACCGCCTGCCGGTAGAGCTGCGGGTGCATCAGCTGGACGACGGTGCCGTCGCTGCGCGTCAGTTTGTCCACAAGCTGTGGACGCATGACCGTGCCGTTGTTGGCGATCCCGGCGGCGACCGTCGCCATGACCAGCGGGGTGGCGGCGGTGTCGTACTGGCCGATGGAGGAGAGCGCGACCTGGGAGGTGTTCATCCGGGTGTCGAAGTTGGAGCGGGCGGCGCGGACGGGGACGTCCAGTGCGGCGTCGTTGAAGCCGAAGGCCTCGGCGGTGGACGCCATCCGCTGCAGCCCGACCTGGGTGCCGAGCCAGCCCATGGTGCTGTTGCACGAGTTCACCATCGCCTCGTCCAGCGAGAGGCCGGCCTCGTCGCAGGCCCGGCTGTCGTTGACGAGTTCGGTCGTGGTGCCCTGCATGACGTAGGGGTAGGGGGCGCCGGTCGGGGCGTGGACGTCCCTGACCTCGCCGGAGGCGAGTGCGGCGGCCGCGGTGACCACCTTGAAGGTGGAGCCCGGCGGGTAGATCTGGCGCAGTGCCCGGTTGAGCATCGGCTGGTCGGTGTCGGCACGCAGCCGGGTCCAGGCCTCGCGGTCGGCGGCCGAGGAGCCGGCGAAGCTGCCCGGGTCGTAGGAGGGGGTGCTGGCGAGGGCGAGGATGCGGCCGGTGGCGGGTTCGATCGCGACGACGGCGCCCTGCTGGCGGCCCAGGCCGTGCAGCGCGGCCTGCTGGGCGGCCGGGTCGATGGTGGTGTGGACGTCGCCGCCGGGGTTCTGCCGGCGGGCGACGGCGTCCCACACGGCCCAGCCGGAGAGGCGGTCGTCGGCACCGGAGAGCAGGTCGTCGTAGATGCCCTCCAGCTGGGTGGTGCCGTAGACCTGGGAGGCGTAGCCGGTGACGGCCGCCCAGGCGGGGCCGTCGGTGTAGGTGCGCCGGTAGTCGTAGCGGCCGCCGGTGGGGGTGGAGCCGGTGACGGGCTCGCCGGCCACCAGGATGTTGCCGCGCGGCTGGTCGTATCGCTCGATGGTGAGCCGCTGGTTGGCCTTGTTGTGGTCGTAGGCGTCGGCCTGGAAGATCTGCACCCGGGTGGCCTGGGCGGCGAGGGCGACGATCAGCAGCAGGCAGAAGGTGCCGGCCCGGCGGCCGGTGGTGGAGATGCCGGGGCGGGCGGCGGAGTCGCCGCGGGTGATCACGGGTGGGCCTCCGGGCGTGGGCGGCGGGCGGTGTCGCTCATCCGCACCAGCAGGGCGACGATGATCCAGTTGGTGACGACGGAGGATCCGCCCTGGGCGACGAAGGGCAGCGTCATGCCGGTGAGCGGGATGAGCGCGAGGACGCCGCCGGCCACCACGAAGACCTGCAGGCCGACGATGGCGGCCAGGCCGATCGCCAGCAGCCGGCCGAACGGGTCGCGCAGGGCGAGGCCGGTGGCGAAGCCGCGGGAGACCAGCAGGGCGTAGAGCAGCAGGACGGCGGTCAGCCCGGTCAGGCCGAGTTCCTCGCCGACGGTGGCGAGGATGAAGTCGGACTTGGCGGCGAAGCCGATCAGGATGGAGTGGCCGAGGCCGAGGCCGGCGCCGAGCAGGCCGCCCCAGGCGAAGGCGAACAGCGACTGGGCGATCTGGTTGGGGCCCTGTCCGGCGGCGATCGAGCCGAGCGGGTCCAGCCAGTCGGTGACCCGGCTGTGCACGTGCGGGGAGAGCCAGCCGACGCCGGCCGCGCCGACCGCGGCCAGGAAGAGGCCGATGGCGATCCAGCCGCTGCGGGCGGTGGCCACGTACAGCATGATCACGAACAGGCCGAAGAACAGCAGCGAGGTGCCGAGGTCGGTCTCCAGCACGAGGACGCCGACGAAGGCCGCCCAGACCACCAGCACCGGGCCGAGCACCCGGCCGCGGGGCAGCTGGAAGCGCCAGATCCGGCGGCCGGTCAGGGCGAGCGCGTCCCGGTGCGCGGCGAGGTAGGCGGCGAAGAACACCGCGAGCAGGATCTTGGCGAACTCGCCGGGCTGGATGGAGAACGCGCCGACGGTGATCCAGATCCGGGAGCCGTAGACCGGCGGGAAGAACACCGGCAGCACCAGGAGCACCAGCGCGGCCAGCGCGCAGATGTAGGCGTACCGCTGGAGCACCCGGTGGTCGCGCAGCACCACGACGGCGGCGAGGAAGAGCGCCACCCCGATCGCCGACCAGAGCAGCTGGGTCGGGGCGGCGGCGGAGCCCGGGGTGGCCCGGTCCAGGCGGTAGATGACGACCAGTCCGATGCCGTTCAGCAGCACCGCGATCGGCAGCAGCAGCGGGTCCGCGTACCGGGCCCGCCAGCGCACCGCGCCGTGCGCGACCAGGGCGAGCGCGCCGAGCGCCGCCCCGTAGGAGGCGGCGTCGGGCGGCGGCCGGCCGTCGATGTTGGCGCCGACCTCGATGTAGCCGAACACCGCGATCAGCACGGCGCCGACGACCAGCAGCAGTTCGGTGGTGCGGCGGGTCGGGGGCGCGGTGGCGGCGGTGGGCGGTGCGGCCGCCGGGGTGGTGGGTGTGGCCACGGCCGGTCCTTGCGAGCGGGGCGGTGGGCGGCCGCCCCGGGCGGGCGGCCGCGGCGGGCTCACGCGTCGCTGTGCGCCTTCGCCGCCTTGAGGGCCTCGACGAGGTGTTCCTCCTGGTCCGCGCTGAGCGAGGTCTGCAGGATCTCGCCGCCGTACTGGGCGAGCGCGGGCACGACCTTGTCGGCGGTGGCGGAGCGGACCAGCAGGAAGAGGGCCGCGGAGCCGGGCTCCATCTTCTGGCCGACCTGGCGCATGAAGTTGTCGTCGACGCCGGTGTCGGTGGCGGCGCCGACGGCCGCACCGGTCGCGCCGCCGATCGCCGCGCCGAGGAAGGGCATGAAGAAGAGCAGGCCGATGACGCCGCCCCACAGGGCACCGGAGGCGGCGCCGATGCCGGTGGTGTTGACGGCCTGGTGCAGCTTGACCTTGCCGTCCGGGCGGCGCTCGACGACGACGATGTCCTCCAGGTCGATCAGCTTCTGCTTCTGCAGACCGATGGCGGTGTCGCGGACCTGCTGGGCGGTGGCCACGTCGGGGTAGGCGATCGCAAAGAGGTTGCTCACGCGCGGGTTCCTTCCAGTCCTCGAGCGTGCGGAACCGGTGCCGCGCCGCTGCTGGTGGTCGCAGCCTAACGAGGATTTGCCATATTTATGCTGGATCGTGGCGGTGTGTCCGATTTTCGGCACCGCGGTGCTGCCGGCCGGGCTCACTCCGCCCGGCGCACCGCCAGCTCCCCGGCCGCGGCCACCGCCGCCACCGCGAGCAGCACGGCGGCGAACAGCGCCGGCAGCACCGCCCCGGCCAGGTCGAGGTCGCCGTGCTCGGCGGCCCGGACCAGCGCCTTCACCACGACGTGGGCCGGCGCCCAGGGCGCCAGCAGCACCAGCACCACCGCGCCCAGCGCCGCCAGGATCCCGAACGGGCCGGAGGGCAGCACCGGGCGGTTGCACAGCGCACCGACGGCCAGCCCCAGCAGCACGCAGGCCACGGTGGCCGCCAGGCCGCCGGCCAGCGCCGGGCCCGCCCCGGCCTTGGAGGTGCCGCCGGTGGCGAGCACCGCCGCCGCCCCGGCGGCCGCGAGGACGGTGGCGGCCAGCAGCGCGGCCAGCAGGTCGGCCCGGTGCACCCGGCGGGCGCCGGCCGCCGCCACCCGGCAGGCCCGGGCCGCGGCCGGCTCCGCGGTGACCGCGCAGCGCACCAGCCAGGCGGTGACGGGCAGCAGCAGTCCGGCGCTCCAGGCATGGCCGCCGAGCGGGTCGTCCCCACCGGACAGGCCGAGCACCATCAGCACGCCGTAGCAGAGCGCGGGCGGCACCAGCCGGTGGGAGCGCAGCAGCAGCTCCAGTTGGTACCGGATCAGGGCGGTCACCTTGCCTCCTCCGGAACGGCCCGGGCGGCCTCGTCGGCTGTCACGTCCGGGACGGTCCCCTCCGGGACGGCCCCCTCCGGAACGGTGGCGAGGCTGCGCACGTGCACGGCGCCGCCGGAGAGCAGGGCGCGCAGCAGCGCGTCCGAGTGGGCCCCGGCGACCTCCAGCCGGACGGCGCCGTCGGCGAGGCCGGTCCGGCGGGGTGCGCCGGGCAACCGCTCGGGCAGCGGGACCGGGCTCTCGACCTCTATCCGCACGGTCGGGCCGCCGGGTCGGGCCGCCGGCACCGGCAGCAGGGCGCCGGCGGCGACCTCGTACGTTGCGGTGGTGAGCCCGGCGAGCCGGGTCGGGTCGTGGTCGACGAAGAGCACCCGGCCGCCGCGGGCGGCGAGGTCGGCGGCCGCCTCGTCGAGCCGGGCGCGGGCGGCGGGGTCGAGGCCGGTCCAGGCCTCGTCGAGCACCAGCAGGTCGGCCTCGGCGAGCAACGCCTGGGCGACGGCGACCTTCTGGCAGGCGCCCTTGGAGAGTTGGGCGAGCGGGGTGCCGGCCCGGTCGGCGATGCCGAAGGCGTCCAGCCAGTGCTCGGCCCGGCGGTCGGCCACCGCCCCGTCCAGGCCGCGGATCCGGCCGGTGTGCCGCAGGTAGCCGCGGACGTCGAAGGGCAGCGCGGGCGGGAAGCGCTCGGGCACGTAGGCGCGGCGGGCGGGCAGCTCGGCGGTGCCCTCGGTCGGGCGCTCCACGCCGGCGGCGATCCGCAGCAGGGTGGACTTGCCGCTGCCGTTCGGGCCGCCGATCCGCACCAGCGCGCCCGGGTCGACGGCGAGCGCCACCCCGCGCAGGATCCACGGCTCGCGCCGGCCGTACCGCCGCCCCACCCCGTCGAGTCGCATGCGCCCCCTCCCTCCGCGGAAGCCTAGACGGTGGCCCGGGCAGCGGGGCCGATCCGCACAATCCCCCTTGGTTCGCACAGGCCCTGCACATTGGGAGAACCAAACTGATGATCCATAGGATGCGCGCGTGACGACTATCGGACGACGAACGGCGACCCGCGCGGCGGGGCTGCTGTCAGCACTGGCGATATCCGCCGGCATGCTGCTCGGCACCCTCCCGGCGTACGCCGACGAACCAAGCGGCTCCACGGCCGCCACCACCGAGGCGCCCAAGGTCGACCTCGTCCTCGACGTCAGCGGCTCGATGCGGGCCACCGACATCGAGGGCAGGAGCCGGATCTCGGTGGCCCAGCAGTCCATCGGCGAGGTCATCGACGCGCTGCCGGCGGAGACCGAGTTCGGCATCCGCACGCTGGGCGCGACCTACCCGGGCACCGACAAGGCGGAGGGCTGCAAGGACACCAAGCAGCTGTACCCGGTGGGGAAGACGAACAAGGTGGAGGCCAAGACGGCCGTCGCCACCCTGCGTCCGACCGGCTGGACGCCGATCGGCCTGGCGCTGCGCGGCGCCGCCCAGGACCTCGGCAACGGCCCGACGACCCGCCGGGTGGTGCTGATCACCGACGGCGAGGACTCCTGTGCCCCGCCTGACCCGTGCGAGGTGGCCCGTGAACTGGCCTCGCAGGGCATCAATCTGGTGGTCGACACGCTGGGCCTCGCCCACGACGACAAGACCCGCCAGCAGCTGCTGTGCATCGCCAACGCGACCGGCGGCACCTACACCGACGTGCGGACGAAGGACCAGCTCACCGAGAAGGTGAAGCAGTTGGTCGACCGAGCCGGCGAGACGTACCGGGTGACACCCGCCAAGGTCGCCGGCACCGACACCTGCCCGGACGCGCCGGTGCTGCGGCCCGGCGTCTACAGCGACCGGGAGAAGCTCTCCGAGCACCGCGTCTACCGGGTGCCGGTGAAGGCGGGCGAGGAGCTGCGGGCCTCGGTCAGCGTCACGCCGGACCGGGCGGTCGCCCGCGACTACGGCGTGCTGCTGCTGGCCACCGACACGAGCGGCCAGGAGCTGGTGCGCGGCACCGACGCGGGCAGCGGCCGCACCGACGTCGCCTCCACCGGCGTGCGCTGGTCGGCGCCGGCCGCGGACGAGGACGCCACACCGTCGCCGTCCGGGTCGTCGTCAGGCAAGGGCGCCGCCGAGCACGTGGTCTGCCTGGTCGTCAGCAACTCCTTCGCCGCGCAGGCGGGCGTGCAGGCCGCGCCGGGCCTGCCGGTCGAGCTGACCGTGGACGTCGCCAAGGCGTCCCCCGCGCCGGACGGCCCGGCCATGGGTCTCGGCCGCGGCTGGATCCTGCTGCTGGTGCTGACCCTCGCGGGCCTGCTCGCCGGCCTGGTCTTCGGCTGGCTGGCGCGCTGGCGGATCGCTGTCTGGCGGGAGAACTGACGATGCGTGTTCCGATGATGCGTTCCCTGACGAGGCGTACGGCCTTCGCCCGTGCCGCGGCCGTGCTGCCGCTGGGCCTCGGCGCCCTGCTGGCGGCTGCCCCGTCGGCCGCGGCGGCCTCCCCGTCGCCCGCGCCGTCCGGCTCGGCCGCCGCCGCCGCGGTAACCACCGCCGGGACGACCTTCCTGACCGCGACGCCGCTGCCCGCCGGCAAGGCGGCCGTGGTGTCCGCCTCCACCGGCGACTACCTGTACTGGGCGTTCGCCGCCTCCGAGGGCCGGACCGACACCGTGCACGTGACGGTGACGCTGCCGCCGTCCGCCGACCGGCACGGCACGCAGACCTGGTCGGTGGAGCTGTTCGACGGCCTGCGGCGCCGGCAGTCCTGCACCGCCGGCCCGCAGAACGCCACCGCGGACACCGCCACCGCGTCGGTGTCGATGAGCTGCACGCTGCGGCAGATCCGCTCCTGGGCCGAGCCGTGGTCCGGCGACCCGCTGCCGGGCACCTACTACGTGCGGCTCTCGGTCGCGGACGTCCCGCAGCAAGACCTCGGCCTCGCGGCCCAGGTGCAGCTGCACGTCGCCGGCAAGGGCGGGGCGGACGACGCCCAGCCGGAGGGCGGCGAGCTGAAGGCGCCGCTGGTGCCGCCGGTCAACGCGGGCTCCACCGCGGCACCTGGCGCCGCGACGGCCACCCCGAGCGCCAAGCCCTCGGCCTCCGCCTCGGCGGCCGTCGGCACGGTGGAGGTGGCGGCGCCCGGCGAGCCGGAGTCGCACTGGTACACCGGCCTGTTCTCGGGCTGGAACACCCGCTGGTACTGGACGGTCGCGGGCGGCACGCTGGCCGCCCTGGCCGGTGTCTGGGGCTACACCCTCACCCGCCACCCGCGCGGGCGCCGGCCCGCCGGGCCGGCCCCGGTGCCGCCGCAGGCCACCGCACCGCAGCACCCGCAGTACCGCAGCTGACCCGTCCGGGGCAGCAGGGCCGAAGGGCCCGGCCGGAGCGACCGCAGGTCGTCCCGGCCGGGCCCTTCGGTGTTCCCGTGCGCCGGTCAGCCCACCGCGACGGGCACCGGGCCCGCGGCCGGTGAGGCGGGTTCGAGGTCGCGGACGGCGGCGACCAGCGGGGCGAGCTCGGGGCGCCGCCCGGCCGCGTCCAGGGCCTCGCGCAGCGCGTGGTCGTTGGTGGGGCGGGCCTGCTCCAGCAGGGCCAGCCCGGCGTCGGTGACGTTGGTGTAGATGCCGCGGCGGTCGGTCGGGCAGAGGTAGCGGGCGAGCAGGCCGCGGTCCTCCAGCCGGGTGACCAGCCGGGTGGTGGCGCTCTGGCTGAGCACGACGGCGTCCGCGAGCTGGGTCATCCGGAAGTGCCCGCCCTCCTCGTCGTGCTGCGCGCTGAGCACGTCCAGGACGGAGAACTCGCGCACGCTCAGGCCGTGCTCCGCCTGGAGGGCGCGCTCGATGTGCGCCTCGATCCGGCCGTGCAGGGCGGAGAGTGCGCACCAGCCGTGGGCCAGGCCCGGTTCGGGTCGCGTCATGGGACCACTGCTCCCTTCGCTGCGGTGTCACCCCAGGATAGTCCAGATCCGAGATAGCCCGCGTTTGCAACTATAGGCGCGTGCAATTAATGTCGAAGCCCGTAAGGCCTCTACGCAACCACTGGGAAGGCCACCCATGCCTCTCGCACTCCTGGCGCTCGCCATCGGCGCCTTCGGCATCGGCACCACGGAATTCGTGGTCATGGGACTGCTGCCGCAGGTGGCCCAGGACTTCGGCGTCTCCGTCCCCACCGCCGGCCTGCTCACCACCGGCTACGCCCTCGGCGTGGTGGCCGGCGCCCCGCTGCTCGCCGCCCTCGGCACCCGGGTCAGCCGCAAGCGGATGCTCATGCTGCTGATGGGTCTGTTCGTCGCGGGCAACCTGCTGACCGCCCTCGCCCCCGCCTTCGGCCTGGTGCTCGCCGGCCGGATCACCGCCTCGCTCGCCCACGGCGCCTTCTTCGGCATCGGCTCGATCGTCGCGGCCGGCCTCGTCGCCCCCGCGCGCAAGGCCGGGGCGATCGCCATGATGTTCACCGGCCTGACCGTCGCCAACGTGGTCGGCGTGCCGCTCGGCACCCTGGTCGGCCAGCAGGTCGGCTGGCGGGTCACCTTCCTGCTGGTCGCCGCGCTCGGCGTGGCCGGGCTGGCGGGCATCGCCGCTCTCGTCCCGGCCGACCCGCGGCCCGGCACCGACGGCACCGGACGGCCCGGGATCCGGCGCGAGCTGGCCGCCTTCCGCAACGTCCAGGTCGTGCTCGCGATGCTGATGACGGTGCTGGGCTTCGGCGGCGTCTTCGCCGCGGTGACCTACATCGCGCCGATGATGACCGAGGCCGCCGGCTACGCCGAGTCCTCCGTCACCTGGCTGCTCGTCCTGTTCGGGCTCGGCATGGTCGTCGGCAACCTGGTCGGCGGCAGGTACGCGGACCGCCGGCTGATGCCGATGCTCATCACCACGCTCGGCGCGCTGGCCGTCGTCCTCGCACTGTTCTCCTTCACGGCGCACGACAAGGTGCTGGCCGCGGTCACCGTGCCGCTGATCGGCGCGCTCGGCTTCGCCACCGTCCCGCCGCTGCAGAAGCGCGTCCTCGACCGGACCGCCGACGCCCCCACCCTGGCCTCCGCCGTGAACATCGGCGCCTTCAACCTCGGCAACGCGCTGGCCGCCTGGCTCGGCGGCGCCGTCCTCTCAGCCGGCCTCGGCGCCACCGCCCCCAACTGGGTGGGCGCCCTGATGGCCGCCGGCGCCCTCGGTCTCGCCGTCCTCTCCGCCGCGCTGGACCGCCGGCCGGCACCGGTGCCGACCGTGACCGCCGACACCGCGCCCACCGCGCGGGTACCCGTCGACCACTGACCGACCGTCCGATCCCCCCGCACTACGAACACCGCAGCACCGAACCGAACCGGAGTACCGATGAACCCGCTGACCACCGCCGACGCCGACCGCCTGATCGCCGCCGCCCACCGGGCCGCCGAGGCCGAGGGCGTCCGGATCTCCGCCACCGTGCTGGACGCCGGGGGCCACCTGCTGGCCTTCCGCCGCGACGACCGGGCCGTCCTGATCGCCGGCGAGACCAGCACCCGCAAGGCCTACACGGCCCTCCAGCTGGACACCCCCACCGCCGACCTGGTCGACGCCGTCCGGCCCGGCGGCCCCTTCCACACCCTGCCCACCGCGCTGGACCGCCCGCTGCTCTTCCTCGCCGGCGGCATCCCGCTGCACCGCGACGGACGGCTCGTCGGCGCCCTCGGCATCGGCGGCGGCGCACCCGCCCAGGACCACGGCTTCGCCCGGGCCGCCGCGGCCGAGTCCGACCTCGGCTGACGTCCGCTCAGTTCGGGTACGGCCCCGGACAGCAGAAATCCCGTCCGGTCGGCGATCGGACGGGATTTCGCCGGCCTCCGGCCTCCGGGCTCCGGTCGGCTAGGGCCGCCGCGGTTGCCGTACCGCACTGCGGTACGGCGGCCCGCTCAGTGCGGAACCCTGGGTTCAGTGGTCGTTGAGGAAGGTGTGTTCGCTTCCGAGATGCCCCACGCTCGGGCCCAGCCAGATCGAGACGGCGATGCTGACGTTCTCCGGAAGGTCGTAAATGCCGCCGTCCGAAGCACTGACGGTCTTGCACGATCCGAGCCCGCCGGTGGCCTCGATGATGTAGCGGGAGTTGTACTGGCCGGAACTGCTCTGGGTCCAGACCTGGACCCTGGGGGCCATTCCGTCGGCTGCCGAGTCGCAGACGGAGACGACGTCGCCGTGCTCCTCGACGTAGACCGTGCCGCCGTGGGCGGAGTCCACGGTGGTCCACGTGTGGTCCCAGCTGCCGCCGGGCGGGTCGACAGCCGCCGATGCCGACGTCGCGGTGGCGAGCGCCCCGCCGGCAAGGAGAACGGTGGCTGCGGTTAAGGCCGCGATCCTGTGACGCATCATGCGATCCTCCCTAGGGCTCGCTCGGACGGCCCGGCGAGCTCCAGCGAGCCTAAGTAGATTGGCTGCCACGGGTCGGTGAGGTCGAGTGGATCTTTGCATTGCCTTGACTGCACACGCACAAATCACTCGCACACCCGGGCTGCGGTGACGGCGCGTCAGCGGATCGCGGCGCAGCTCCTCCGGCACATCGCGGCCGAAGCGCCCGGGCTCCCGGAGCAGGCGCTGCACTTCGCTGCCGCGCGAACGCTCAAAGGCCCTCCCGGGTAATCCCGGAAGGGCCTTTGACATTGGGTGGAGCTGAGGGGATTCGAACCCCTGACCCCCTCGATGCGAACGAGGTGCGCTACCGGACTGCGCCACAGCCCCAACGAGAAAGAACTCTATCACCTCTGCGGACCGGCCCGTGACCATTGCGGTCATGGCCCCGACGTGCGGCGCCCCGCCCTCCGCGGGGCGGAGGGCGGGGCGCTCGGGGATCACTCGTTGGCCGCTCGGGCCCGCGGCGCGAAGTCCGCCTCGGGTGGCGCGGCGGCCTCCGCGTACTGGTCGAACAGCGGGGTCCGGCGGGACTCGGCCGGGCGGCCGGAGTCCCGGACGCCGGGGGCGCCCAGGTCGAGGCCGCGGGTGACCCGCGGGGCGACCGGCGCGGTGACGTAGGTCGGCAGCGGGACGGGCACCGGCTCCCAGGAGTCGGCCCCGGCCGGCCCCCGCTCGCGCATCCCGTCCACCCACTCCTCGTGGTCGGTGGCCTCGACCAGGGCGGTCGCCGAGGTGGCGGCCTCGGACAGGCCGTGCGCCGGCGCCTCGGCGGCGAGCCGAAGGTGCGGCCGGGCAGGCCCGTCCGCGACGGGCGCTCCGTCCTGCCGGACGGACTCCGGGGCGAGCTGCGCGGAGAACTGCGCGGCGGCCTGCGGCTCGGCCCGGTCGGCGCGCTCCCGCCGCTGCTCCCGGTCCTGCTCCCGGTCCCGCTCGCGGGCGCGCAGCCGCTCGGCGGCCTGCGCGGCGCGGGCCCGGTCGATCTTGACCTCGTACCGCTGGCGTTCCAGCCGGCGCAGGTGGCCGATGTAGAAGGTCAGCAGCGCGGCGGGCACGGCGGGCACCCAGATGAAGGCGATGCCGGAGACGGCCGCGACCACCGCACCGAGCGCGAAGGCCACGAAGAGCAGGGTGACCATGCGGCGGCGCCGGGCGAGCAGCCGGGCGCGGCGCTGCGCGGTCGGCCGGTGCGGCCGGTCCGCCGGGATCTCCGCGCCGGAGACCTGGATCTCGGGCGCGTCCGGGGTTGCCGCGGGCTCCGGGGCCGCCGGCACCGGCTCGGCCGGGGCGTCCTCGGCGACCGCGGGCGCGACAGGGGCGGACGGGTCGCCGGGGGCGTCGTCCTGGACGGGGGCGGGGTGCCCGCCGGTGGGTTCGTCGGTGAGAGACCTCGATGCGCGCCGCTCCAGCGCCGACCGGCCGGCCAGCAGGCGGATCGCGGTACTGAAGCGTTCCGTCGGACGCGACTCGTTGAGCTCGTCCTGCCTGCGGAGCCACATCGGCACCAGATAGGCGGCCCAGGCTCCCACGATGACCGCGTAGATAAGGCCGCTACTGCTCACGATTCACACGGTACGGGGGCGCGGTAAGGCCTGGCAGCAATTTGGCGCGGCGTGTCGTGTGATCAAGCTGATTCTCCGACTATTTTGCCGGTGTTTGCCACCACTCGACCCGGCCCCCGATGCCAGATCGATATCTATTTCGAACAAATATTCAATTCATTCAGGAGCGCCCGCTCCTGACGGCACGCCAGCGCTCCACCATGCCCTCCGGCACCTCCTCGGCGGTGAGGGCGTAGACGAGGTGGTCGCGCCAGTCGCCGTCGATGTGCAGATACCGGGGCCGCATTCCCTCCTCGCGGAAGCCGAGTTTCTCGACCACCCGCCGGCTCGGCCGGTTCTCCGGCCGAATGCACACCTCGATCCGGTGCAGTCCGAGCGTGCGGAAACAGTGGTCGACCGAGAGCGCGACCGCGGTCGGCATGATGCCGTGCCCGGCCGCCTGCTCGTCGATCCAGTAGCCGACGTTGGCGGAGCACATCGACCCCCAGGTGATGCCGCCGACGGTGAGCTGGCCGACCAGCCGCCCCCGGTGCAGCACCACGAAGGGCAGCATCCGCCCGGCCGCCGCCTCGCCGCGCAGGTAGCGGACCATCTGCCGGTAGCTCGGCCGGGCGACGCCGCCGCGGCCCGCCGGCGGCGGGGGCACGGTCGCCTCCCAGCGCCGCAGCCAGTCCCGGTTGCGGCGGCTGACCTCCTGCCAGGCGCGCTGGTCGCGGACCCGGATCGGGCGCAGCGTCACCTCGCCCTCGGTCAGCTCGACCGGCCAGCCGGCGCTCAGCTCGTGCTCCGCGTGCTGCTGTCCGGCCGCGGGTGGTCGCCGCCGCGGAGCTGGTCGACGGCGTGGGCGAGCAGCGGTTCGAGGACGGCCAGGCCGTCCTTGACGCCGCCGGTGGAGCCGGGCAGGTTGACGACCAGGGTGCGTCCGGCGAGGCCGGCGAGGCCGCGGGAGAGCGCCGCTGTGGGCACCTTGGCGCGGCCCTGCGCGCGGATCGCCTCGGCGATGCCGGGGATCTGCCGGTCGATCACCCGGGCGGTCATCTCGGGCGTGAGGTCCATCGGCGAGATGCCGGTGCCGCCGGTGGTGAGGACGACGTCGTAGCCGGCCGCGACGGCCTCCCGCAGGACGGCCTCGACGGGCTCGCCGTCGGGCACCACGCGGGGGCCGTCGACGGTGAAGCCCATCCGGCCGAGGCCCTCGGCGAGCAGCGGTCCGCCCCGGTCCTCGTAGACGCCGGCGGAGGCGCGGTTGGAGACGGTGACGGCGAGTGCCCGCATGCCGCCCTCGGCGGCGGTCACCGGGCGTCCTCGCGGGCCCAGTCGCCGCTCTTGCCGCCGGTCTTGGTCAGCACCCGGACGTCGGTGATCGCGGCGGCCTTGTCGACCGCCTTGACCATGTCGACGACGGTCAGCCCGGCGACCGCGACGGCGGTCAGCGCCTCCATCTCGACGCCGGTGCGGTCGGCCGTCCGCACGGTGGCGGTGATCTCGACGGCCTCGTCGGTGACGGCCAGGTCGACGGTGACGCCGGAGATGGCGATCGGGTGGCAGAGCGGGATCAGCTCGGGGGTCTTCTTGGCGCCCATGATCCCGGCGATCCGCGCGACGGCGAGGGCGTCGCCCTTGGGGACGCCCTCGCCGCGGAGCAGTTCGACCACCCGCGGGGCGACGACGACCCGTCCGGCCGCGACGGCGGTGCGGACGGTGGTGGCCTTCTCGGAGACGTCCACCATGCGGGCGGCGCCGGTGTCGTCGACGTGCGTGAGGCGGTCGCCGGGGGGTGTCTCGGTCACGGGGGCTCCAGTGGCGCGGGTCGAATACCGCGCTACCGTACAACCCCCGTGCCGTCAGTCCGTGAGAAGGACCACGTCGACGCGGCTGCCGGCCGGCAGCGCGGTGGTGTCCTCGGGGACGGTGATCAGGCAGTCGGCCTGCGCGAGGGCGCCGACCAGGTGCGAGGACGCGCCGCCGACCGGGGTGACGGTGCCGTCGGCGCCGTACCGGCCGCGCAGGAACTGCCGCCGCCCGGCGGGCGACCGGAGCTCCGCGGTGCAGACCGCACCGACCACCGGCCGGTGCACGTCGGGGGCGCCGAGCATGGTGCGGATCAGCGGCCGGACGAACAGCTCGAAGGAGATGTACGCGCTGACCGGGTTGCCGGGCAGGGCGAGCAGCGGGACGCCGTCCTTGCCGAGCCGGCCGAAGCCCTGCGGCTTGCCGGGCTGCATGCGCAGCCGCCGGAAGTCGACGCCGCCGAGGTCCTCGCCGCCGGGCAGCGGCTGGAGGGCCTCCTTGACGACGTCGTAGGCGCCGACGCTGACCCCGCCGCTGGTGACGATCAGGTCGGCGTCGGCGAGCTGCTCCTGCAGCACCCGGCGGAGCACGGCCGGGTCGTCGGGCACGCCGCCGATCCGGACGGCCTCGGCGCCGGCGGCGCGGGCCGCCGCGGTGAGGGTGAAGCTGTTGGAGTCGGAGATCCGGCCGGGGCCGATCGGCTCGCCGGGCTGGACGAGTTCGCTGCCGGTGGAGAGCACCGCGACCCGGGGCCTGCGGTGGACGGCGGCGGTGGCCCGGCCGATCGCGGCGAGCAGGCCGACCTGGGCGGGGCCGAGCAGGGTGCCGGCGGCGAGCACCGTCGCGCCGGCGGTGATGTCGCTGCCGCGGCGGCGGATGTGGGCGCCGGCCTCGACCGGGCGGAGCACCTGGACGGTCTCGTCGGGGGCGGCCGGGGCCATCGCGTCGGCGGGCCGGCCGGTGCCGGTGCCGCCGTCGGTCCACTCGACAGGGGCGACGGCGTCGGCGCCGGGCGGCACGGGCGCGCCGGTCATGATCCGGGCGGCCTGGCCGGGGCCGACCTCGGGGAGCTCGGCGGCGCCGGCCGCGATGTCGCCGACCACGGCGAGGGCGACCGGCGCGGTGTCCGCGGCGCGCAGCGCGTAGCCGTCCATCGAGCTGTTGTCGAAGGGCGGCAGGTCGACGGCGGCGGTGACGTCGGCGGCGAGCCGGCGGCCGAGGGCGTCGAGCAGGTCCACCTCGACCGGCGGCAGCGGGGCGGCCCCGGCGAGGACGTCGGCGAGGTGCTCGTCGACGGTCCACATCCGGGGGGCGACCGGGGCCCCGGCGTCCTCGCAGCAGGGGTGGTTGCTGCCGTGCGCGGGGCCCGCGGTCATCGCCTCACTCGCCTTCGTGATGGGTCAGCTGTGCATCTCGGTGGCGACGAACTGCCGGAGCCAGTCCCGGAACTCGGGGCCGAGGTCCTCGCGCTCGCACGCCAGTCGGACGATAGCGCGAAGGTAGTCGGCGCGGTCGCCGGTGTCGTAGCGGCGGCCCTTGAAGAGCACGCCGTGGACGGGGCCGCCGCCGGCCTCGTCGCGGCCGGCGAGTTCGCGCAGCGCGTCGGTGAGCTGGATCTCGCCGCCGCGGCCGGGCGGGGTCTTGCTGAGCACCTCGAAGACGGCGGGGTCGAGGATGTAACGGCCGATCACCGCGTAGTTGGACGGGGCGTCCTCGGTGTCGGGCTTCTCGACCAGGTCGGTGATCCGGAAGACGTCGTCGCCGAAGCCGTTCGGCTTGACGGCGGCGCAGCCGTAGAGGTGGATCTGCGCGGGGTCGACCTCCATGAGGGCGACGACGGAGCCGCCGAGCTCCTGCTGGACCTCGATCATGCGGGAGAGCAGCGGGTCGCGCGGGTCGATCAGGTCGTCGCCGAGGAGGACGGCGAAGGGCTGGCCGGCGACGTGCTGCTCGGCGACGAGGACGGCGTGCCCGAGGCCCTTGGGGTCGCCCTGCCGGACGTAGTGCATGTTGGCGAGCTGCACGGACTCCTGGACGCGGCGCAGCCGGTCGTGGTCGCCCTTGCGGGTGAGCAGCTCCTCCAGCTCGTAGGCGCGGTCGAAGTGGTCCTCCAGCGCGCGCTTGTTGCGGCCGGTCACCATCAGTATGTCGGACAGGCCGGCGGCGGCGGCCTCCTCGACGACGTACTGGATGGCCGGCTTGTCGACCACCGGCAGCATCTCCTTGGGCGTCGCCTTGGTCGCCGGGAGGAACCGGGTCCCCAGGCCTGCAGCGGGCACGACGGCCTTGGTGACGGGGGTGCGGGCGTGCGTCTTCGTCATGCGTCGACCTTACTGAGGCGTTTCAGCGCCCTGTGAGAGCGAGGTGAGTCGGGTGTTAAACCCCGTCCCGAGCAGCGGCCGTGGCGGCAGCGGCCGCAGCGGTGCGGGCCTGGCCGACGGAGGTGAGGGTGGCCTCGCTGCCGGCACAAGCCGACAGACTACCCGGGATTTCCACGGTCCCCGTCGGCCCGTCGGGCCGTCTGCCGGGCTGCACCGCAGGTGCGGCGGGCACGGGCGCGGGCGCTGCGGCGGGGACGGTCTCCACCGGGGCGCCGCGCCAGCAGTCGCCGCCGGCCCGGCGGGCCTCGGCGAGGGCCCGGTCGGCGGCCCTCAGCAGCAGTGCGGCGTGGGATCCGTCGCGCGGCAGGACGGCGATGCCGACGGCGGCTGTGAGGCCGTTGCCGCGGGCGGTCGCGGGGGCACCGTCGGAGTCGGCCGATCGGGTGGCGCGGGCGGCCGGGCCGCTGCCGGACCAGTCCAGCAGCCGGTGCCGGCGGACGGTCCAGCAGAGCCGCTCGGCGACCTGGACGGCGCCCTCGGCCCCGGTGTCGGGCAGCAGGACGAGGAACTCCTCGCCGCCGTAGCGGCCGAGGGTGTCGGAGCGGCGGATCTCGACGGCGAGGCGCTGCGCGAGGTCGCGCAGGACGGCGCCGGCGCGGCTGCGGCCGTGCTCGGCGACGATCGCGTCGAATCCGGCGATCTCCAGCATGAGCAGGGCGAGCGGGCGCTTCTCGTCGGCGGTCTCGGCCCGGCGGGCGCGTTCGATCTCCTTGTCGAGGGTGATCTGCAGGTGGCGGTAGTTCCACACCCCGGTGAGCGGGTCGCAGGAGGCGGTGCGCTGCAGCTCGTCGCGCTCCTGCCGGAGTTCGGCGACGGTGCCCTGCAGGGCCGCCTCGCGCTCGGCCGCCGCGGCCGCCGCCCGGCGCATCCGGGCGCCGAGCAGCCCGGCGCCGGCCAGCGCGGGGGCGCTGAGCGCCGCGAGGGCCTGGACCAGGAGCGGGGTGGACATGTGGCGCCTTCCGCATGTCAGGCTCTGGGCACCGATCGGTGCCGAGCTGTGGGGAACCCTTGACTGCCAATCCATTGCACAACGACAAGGCCGCGCTGAGGTCACGCCTGCTGGCGGACCGCCGTGCGCTGTCACCCGCTCGGCGGGCATCGGCGGCCGAGCGGCTGGCCGTGCACGCCGCGGCGCTGGCCGAGCCGGGGTGGACGGCGGCCGCGTACGTGTCGGTCGGCGGGGAGCCGGGCACCGGGCCGCTGCTGGACGCGCTGGCGGCCCGCGGGGTGCGGGTCCTGCTGCCGGTGCTGCTGCCGGACAACGACCTGGACTGGGCGGAGTACGCCGGCCGTGACGCGCTGGCGCCGGCCTCCCGCGGCCTGCTGGAGCCGGTCGGCCGGCGGCTGGGGCCGGACGCGGTGTGCGGGGCGCGGCTGGTGCTGCTGCCGGGCCTCGCGGTGGACCGCCGGGGGGTGCGGCTGGGCCGCGGTGGCGGCAGCTACGACCGGGTGCTGGCCCGGTTGGCGGCGGCCGGGGCGCGGCCGCTGCTGGCGACGCTGCTGTACGAGGAGGAGCTGCTGCCCGAGGTGCCGGGCGAGGCCCACGACCTGCCGGTGGACGCGGCGGTGACGCCCTCGGGGGTGCACCGCTTCCGCGGGGGCGCCGCCGGCTGAGCAGCGCCCCCGCGGCGGGTCAGCCGTTGGTGAGCGTCATGGTGTGCTGGGTCGCCTTGGTGACGGCGTCCGGCGAGTACGCCCAGGGCAGCAGTTCGCCCTTGGCCCACAGCTCGGTCTGGTCGTTGTAGTTGCTGTGGAAGGCGTGGCCGGAGGCACCGCCGACGTTGATCCAGCGGGAGGCGTCGAAGTCGCTGAGGTCGACGACCATCCGCATCGAGGGGATCCAGTCCACCTGGTAGCCGGCGGCGGCGTTCCAGCCGGCCGCGTTGACCGCGGCGCTGCCGCCGGAGAGCCGGTAGGGGCCGCGGTTCAGCAGCCGGTGCACGAAGCCCGAGGCGAGCGAGGAGTCGTCGCTGCCGAGCGTCGTCTCCTTGAGCGTCAGGGTGTGCAGACGGCCCCAGCTCCAGGAGGAGACGGACTTGCCGAGGTAGGCGGTGAGGTCCTGGCGGGCGTTCTTCATCGCCTGGGCGAGCAGGTTGTTCATGCCGTGCTGCTGCAGGTGGTCGGAGTCGATGTAGTCCCACCACTGGCTGTCGGGCCGGGTGAGCATGGTGCGCACCACCTCCGTCCAGCGGTCGCCGCCGTCCGGCTGGGCCTGGTCGGGCTTGCGGGTGCCGCACTCGGTGACCGGCTTGGTGCCGCCGTTGACCGCGTCGTCGGGCAGCGTGGCGTTGGCCTTCTGACGGACCAGGAGGCAGTCGCCCTCGGCGCGCAGCGAGGCCGGCAGCTTCTGCCCGAAGGCGAGGGTGAGCAGCGCGCGCCAGACGCCGTTGTAGTAGGCGGCGGCCGCGGAGTCGGCGTCCTGGTGGTAGTTCCAGTCCTTGAGCAGGTCCTGGGCCTCGCGGACGTACGGGTCGCTGATCTTCACCTTGAGCAGCAGCGGGACGAGGGTCTTGGCCATCACGCTGGTGTTGTCCAGCTGCATGGCCTGCATGTCGTCCGGCGAGATCTTGCCGCCGTTCTTCAGGCGGCCCTCGATCTGGTCGGTGATCTCCTTGGCGCGGGTGCCGTACTCCCAGTCGGTGGTGATGGTGTACGGGTAGCCGGTGTCGACCACGGCCTGGTTGGCGGTGACGATGTAGCCGGCGGCCGGGTTGTAGCTGTAGGGCAGCGACTTGAAGGGGATCGGGTCCTTCTTCCAGTCGTAGGCGGAGTCCCAGCCGGGGGCGGGGTAGCGGCCGTCGCCCTTGCCGCGGGCGGGGATGACGCCCGGGGTCTGGTAGCCGATGTTGCCCTTGGTGTCGGCGTAGATCAGGTTCTGGGCCGGGACGGCGAAGTCGGCGGCGGCCTGCTGGAAGGTCTTCCAGTCGGCGGCGCGGTCGAGCGCGAAGACGGCGTCCATGGTCTTGCCGGGGGTGAGGGCCGTCCACTGGAGGGCGACGCCGTAGCCGGTGGCGCGGTCCGGGGCGGCGTTGCCGGCCGGGGCGTAGCTGCCGACCTTCTGCTGCTCGGAGGACTGGTCGGAGATCAGCGGGCCGTTGGCGGTGGTGCGGACGGTGATGGTGCGGTCCTCGCCGCCGGCGACCTTGATGGTCTCCTTGCGGGTCTGGAACTTCACCTCCTTGCCGTCGCGCAGGTAGGTGTCCGGGCCGGTGACCTTCTCCAGGTAGAGGTCGGTGACGTCGGCGCCGAGGTTGGTGAAGCCCCAGGCGATGTCCTTGTTGTGGCCGATGACCACGCCGGGCATCCCGGCGAAGGTGAAGCCGGCGGTGTCGAAGCCGCACTTGGGGCCGACGGTGCGGCAGTGCAGGCCCATCTGGTACCAGACGGACGGCATGCCGGGGCCGAGGTGCGGGTCGTTGGCGAGCAGCGGCTTGCCGGTGGTGGTGTGGCTGCCGGCGACGACCCAGGAGTTGGAGCCGATGCCCTGGCCCTGCGGGCCGAGCAGCTGCGGCACGGCGGCCATCCGGTCGGCGACGTTCTGGATCACGGCCTGGGTGGCGGCGCGGCTCTGGGTGGTGGTGCCGGTGGCGGCGCCGGCCGCCCCGGTGGTGCCGGTCGCGGTGCTGCCGTCGGCGGGCCGGTAGCTGCCGTCGGCGGCGAGCTTGCCGGTCTTGACGATGGTGCCGTTCCGCTCGAAGGGGTAGCCCGGGTAGAGCTGGTCGATCTCGGTCTGCTGGAAGTTCTGGGCGAGCAGCGCGCGGTCGATCTCGTCCTGCCGGTTGCCGGAGAGGTTCCAGGCCATCGCCTTGAGCCAGGCGACGGAGTCGACCGGGGTCCACTCCTCCGGCCTGTAGTCGCTGTTCACGGCGCCGAGCAGGGCGTACTCGAGGGAGGCGCCGGCCCCGCCGGGGTGCTCGGCGATCCAGGCGTTCACGCCGTCCGCGTAGGCCTGCAGGTACTTCTTGGTGTCGGCGGACAGGACGGTGTCGTACTCCTGCTGCGCGACCTGGTGCCAGCCCATGGTGCGCAGGAAGGCGTCCGTCTCGACCTGGCCGGAACCGAACATCTCGGACAGCCTGCCGGAGGTGATGTGCCGTCGGACGTCCATCTCCCAGAACCGGTCCTGCGCCTGGACGAAGCCCTGTGCGCGGAAGAGGTCCTCGGAGGTGTCGGCGTAGAGCTGGGGCACGCCCTTGCCGTCGCGCTTCACGTCGACCGGCGCGCTCATCCCGGAGACCCGGACGGTGCCCGTCAGCTCGGGGAAGGAGGCGCGCACGGTGTGGACCGCCCAGTAGCCGCCCCCGCCCAGCCCGGCGATCAGCACCACGGCCAGCACGATCACGATCAGACGGGCGCGCCGGAACTTCTTCGAGCGGGGCATCTGGGTCCTTGACTGGGGGTGGTGGCCGTGACAGCTCACCACATTAGGTCGGCTCAGGTGGCGGACGTGCACCGGGGACGCCCACGGTTGGATCAGAGGGGACGATACCCCGGAGGGATGACCGGAAGGGAAGGCCGAGGGGCCTCGATCAAAGATCAAGTAAAATGTTAGACTGAGTAACGACTCATCAGCCCCTCCTGCCGCAGAGGTGCCCCTGCGTGACCGTCGACCACCTGAACGCGTTCCTGCTCGAGTTCTCCGTGATCCTCCTGGTCGCGGTGGTCGCCGTGCGCATCTCCACCCGCTCCGGGCTGCCCAGCCTCCTCATCTACCTCGGCATCGGCATCGCCCTCGGCCACAACGGCCTCGGCCTGGCCTTCGACAACGTCGCCCTGGCCCAGGTGCTCGGCTACGCGGCCCTGGTCGTGATCCTCGCCGAGGGCGGCCTGAAGACCAGCTGGCGGGCGATCCGCCCGGTCATGCCGGCCGCCACGGTGCTGGCCACCGTCGGCGTCGCGGTCAGCGTGGTCGTCACCGCGGCGGGCGCGCACTGGCTGGTCGGCCTGGACTGGCGCACCTCGCTGCTGCTCGGCGCCATCGTCTCGTCCACCGACGCCGCCGCGGTCTTCTCCGTGCTGCGCACGGTGCCGCTGCCGCGCCGGCTCACCGGCCTGCTGGAGGCCGAGTCCGGCTTCAACGACGCCCCGGTGGTCATCCTGGTCGTCGCCTTCGCCACCACCGGTCCGCTCGATCCCTGGTACGTGCTGGTCGGCACCATCCTCGGCGAGCTCGCCGTCGGCGCGGCGGTCGGCTTCGCGGTCGGCCGGGTCGGCGCCTGGGCGGTCAAGCACGTCGCCCTGCCCTCCTCCGGCCTCTACCCGATCGCGGTCATGGCGCTGACGGTGCTGGCGTACGCGGGCGCCTCGCTGCTGCACGGCTCCGGGTTCCTCGCCGTCTACACCGCGGCGGTGATCCTCGGGAACTCCAAGCTGCCGCACGGCCCGGCCGTCCGCGGCTTCGCCGACGGCCTCGCGTGGATCGGCCAGATCGGCATGTTCGTGGTGCTCGGCCTGCTGGTCACCCCCAGCGAGATGGGCTCGGCGATCGTCCCGGCCCTGGTCAGCGGCGCGGTCCTGGTCTTCCTCGCCCGGCCCGCCTCGGTGCTGCTCTCGCTCACGCCCTTCCGGCTGCCGTGGCGGGAGCAGGCCCTGCTCAGCTGGGCCGGTCTGCGCGGCGCGGTGCCGATCGTGCTCGCCACCATCCCGATGGTGGCGGCCGCCCCGCGGGCCCAGGAGGTCTTCAACATCGTCTTCGTGCTGGTCGTGGTGTTCACCCTGCTGCAGGGGCCGACCCTGCCGCCGGTCGCCCGCGCGCTGCGGATCGGCGAGGGCGACCTGGGCCAGGACCTCGGCATCGAGTCCGCGCCGTTGGAGAAGCTGCACGGCCACCTGCTCTCCGTCTCGCTCTCCCCGGAGTCGCGGATGTCCGGCGTCGAGGTGGGCGAGCTGCGGCTGCCCAAGGGGGCCGCGGTCACCCTGGTCGTCCGGGAGGGCAGCAGCTTCGTGCCGGAGCGGACCACGATCCTGCGGGCCGGCGACGAGCTGCTCGTCGTCACCACCGAGGAGGTCGGCGAGGCCGCCGAGCGCAGGCTCCGCGCGGTCGACCACGGTGGCAAGCTGGCGGGCTGGCTGCGCGGGCGCTGAGGGCGGCGGGTGTGACCTGCCTTGCATCGGCAGCCCCACGGGGCACAACTGCCATATAATCGATTGATACGTAAGATCTACAGCTAGAAAAACACGCAACTTCTGCCTGATGCAGAGTTGGCGCGACCGCTCGGCGGCCGCGGTCCGCAGCACCCTGCCTGAAGCCGGCGCACGTACCACCCCACAGCCGGCGGGACCCGGTATCTACCCCGGTCGACGCGCGAGAGGACGACTCTCGGCGCCGTCGGGGCCCACCCGTTCCCCGGCGCGCTACCAGGCAGCAGGAAGGACCGACCGTGACGGCCCGCCGAACGGTCGACGACACCCTGTCCGCCGGCACGCCCACGCCCGCCGGCCCCGACACCGCACCCGCCCGGGTGGGGTACGCGGCACTGCTGCGGACCCCCGGCGCCTGGACGTTCCTGGTCCCCGCCTTCGCCGCCCGGCTGCCCTACGCCATGCTGAGCCTGGGCATCGTGCTGCTCGTCCTGGACACCCACGGCTCGTACGGCACCGCCGGCGCGGTCGCCGCCGTCTCCGCCGTCGCCCAGGCCGTGATCGGCCCGCAGACCGGACGGCTCGCCGACCGCTACGGCCAGGCCGCGGTGCTGCTGCCCAGCGTCGCCGTGCACGCCGTGTCGGTGGCCGCGCTGATCGGCCTGGCACTGGGCCACGCCCCGGCCTGGGCGCTCTTCGCGGCCGCCGCCCCCGCGGGCGCCTCGGTGCCGCAGATCGGCGCCATGGTCCGGGCCCGCTGGGTCTCCCGGCTGTCGGACTCCCCGGCCACGCTGAACACCGCGTTCGCCTTCGAGTCGGTCACCGACGAGTTCACCTTCGTGGTCGGCCCGGTGCTGGCCACCGCCATCGCCACCACGGTCACGCCGTCCGCCGCGCTGATCGCCGAGGCCGCGCTGACCGTCGCCGGCGGCCTCGCCTTCGCCGCGCAGCGCCGCACCGCGCCGGTCCGCCACCCGCGCACCGCCGACGGCCGCGGGCCGTCCGCACTGTCCTCCCCCGGCGTCCGGCTGCTGGCCGGTGCCTTCCTCGGGGTGGGCACCGTCTTCGGCGCCATGCAGGTCTCGGTGACCGCCTTCGCCGAGTCGGTCGGCCGCGGCGGCGCCAGCGGCACCGTCTACGGCGTCTTCGCGGGCGGCTCGATGCTCGCCGGCGTGCTCTACGGCCTGATCGCCTGGCGCCGCTCGGCCCGCACCCGGATGCTCGGCTGCTACGCCCTGCTGGTGCTCGGCTGCTCGACCCTGTGGGCGATGCCGAACCTGACGGCGCTCTCGGTGGCCGGCCTGTTCTGCGGCCTGGCGATCGCGCCCACCCTGATCACCGGCTACACCCTGGTCGAGACGCTCGTCGCGGACGGCGCCAAGACCGAGGCCTTCACCTGGCTGACCGGCGCCATCGGCCTCGGCCTCGCGGTCGGCTCCACCGCCGCCGGGCAGCTCATCGACACGCACGGCCCGTCCGCCGGGTTTCTGGTGCCGGTGGTCGGCGCTGGGCTCGGCCTGGTCGCGCTGATCGCCCTGCGCGGGCTGCTGGTCGCCCCGCGGCCCGCCGCGCAGGCCGTCGCCACGTCGGCCGACCGGCCGGGTGCGGACGGCACCGACACCGCCCGACCCGTCACCGGGACGGCCCGGCCCGGCGCCGACGGCGTCGGGCCGCGGCAGCTCGTCGGTGCGGGGAGCGGGCGCTGAGGCCCGTGCCGCGGCAGCCCGGGCCCATCTCACACCCGGCATCGCTGGACTGTTCCAGCGGAATACCGCATCATTGACGATCGTTAGCACTCATCAGGCGAGAGTGCCAGGAGGAAGCAAGTGCCCACGTACCAGTACCAGTGCACCGAGTGCGGCAGCGGCCTGGAGGCGGTGCAGAAGTTCACCGACGAGGCGCTGACCACGTGCCCCGACTGCCAGGGAAAGCTCCGCAAGGTCTTCTCGGCCGTGGGCGTCGTGTTCAAGGGTTCGGGCTTCTACCGCACCGACAGCCGCTCCTCCTCCAGCAGCTCGGTGAGCTCGTCGAACTCGTCGTCGGGCTCGTCCACCGGCTCGTCGTCCTCGACGCCGGCCGCCGCGTCCACCGGCTCGACGGCGTCGGCACCGGCCGCCGGCTGAGTCCTCGCATCACGGTCTGAGCACCGCGGTCTGAGCATCGCGGTCGTCGGATCGCAGTCCGGGCATCGCGCAGGGCCCGGTGCCGCCCGCTCCGTTCTCGGGGCGGCGGCACCGGGCCCTTTGCGCGTCCACGCCGGGTCTCTTTCCACGGGCCGGCACGATCGGGCCGACATTCTCCGGTGATTTCCGGCATCGCGGGATGCCGATTCCCCCGTCCGGGTGAAGCGGGTTTTCCACAGCCCTGGTTTATCCACAGGAAAGCGGCGGGCAATTCCCGATGTGCCACGGTCAGCGCATTCTGGTGCCCGCGGGCCCGGCCGGGTCCGCGGACCGCCGACCGGAGGCCGCCGACACCGTGACCACCCACTTCGCTCCCCCGCCGCCGTGCTCCGTCCCGCCCCGCCGGAGCGTGCCCGACTTCCCGCCGATCCGCCGCGGCTCCGGTGGGCGCCACCGGCTGCAGCAGGCGGTACGGCACCGCCCGGGGGTGCTCGCCGCGGGGCTCATCGCCGCCGCGACCGCACTGGCCGCAGGCCCGCTCCGGCCCGGTCCGCCGCCGGTGGCCGCGGCCTCCACGACGGCCACCGAGCCGGGAGCCGCGTCCCGTTGCACGGGCGCCGCACCGCCCTTGCACTGATGCGCGACCCACGGTGATGCACATGAACCGGCGCGCCGAATTCCCGGACCGCCGATCCACTGTGGTGTCGTTGCGGGATGAAGGGCTTCAAGGAATTCCTGCTCCGCGGAAACGTCATCGATCTCGCGGTCGCCGTGGTGATCGGTGCGGCCTTCACGAACGTCATCAATGCGTTCGTGAAAGGCGTCATCAACCCGATCGTGGGCCTGTTCGGCACCAAGGACCTGGCGTCCTACCGGTACTGCCTCAAGGGCCCGTGCACGCTCGCTCCGGGATCTACATCCTCTGGGGCGAGGTGCTCAGCGCGGTCGTCCAGTTCCTGATCACGGCCGCGGTGGTCTGCTTCGTCTTCATCCTGCCGATGCTGCACTTCATGGCGAAGCGCAAGACCGCCCAGGACGAGGTCCTGGAGGCGGAGGCCCAGGAGGTCGTCCTGCTCAGCCAGATCCGCGACACCCTGGTGAGCCGGGGCTGACCGCGCAGATGTCCTCGGGGCGGCGCCTAATCCCCGTGGTGCGGCGGCCGCTGGCTCAGGTACCAGTCGAGCCCACGCGCGGGGCTGCCGCCGGGGCGCTCGCCCCAGCCCAGGTCGGTGTCGTCGCCGGTCTGCCGGTCCAGCGGATCGCCGAACACCAGCCGCGCCGCGGACGGCGCCTGCGGGGCCGGCTTCCCGTCCTGCCGCGCGTCGTTCTCGCCGGCCGGCTCTTCGCCCCGCCCGCCGGCCTGCTGCTCGTCCATCGTCCTGCCTCCAGCTCTCTCGCTCCCCAGCGTAGGGGCTTCCGGACGGCCGCCGGCCCCGGTCCGGGACACCGCCCGGACCGGGGCCGCAGTGGACCGCCGGGGCCCGTACCCGCCGACCGGTCAGGCGGCCTCGAAGCCCGCATGGTCGGCGATCTTCTTCAGCTCGGCCAGCGCGTGCTTCTCGATCTGGCGGATCCGCTCGCGGGTGAGCCCGTGCTGCTTGCCGACCTCGGTCAGCGTCCGCTCCCGGCCGTCCTCCATGCCGTACCGGGACCGGATGATCGACGCCGTCCGGTCGTCCAGCCGCCCGATCAGGTCGTCCAGCTCCTCGCGGCGGAGCATGACCATCACGGCGTCCTCCGGCGAGACCGCGCCGGTGTCCTCGACCAGGTCGCCGAACTGGGTCTCGCCCTCGTCGTCGACCGACATGTTCAGGCTCACCGGGTCGCGCGCCCAGTCGAGCACGTCCTTGATCCGCTCCTCCGTGGTGTCCAGCTCGGCCGCGATCTCGGCCGGGTCGGCCTCACGGCCGAGCTCCTTGGACTTCTCGCGCTGGACCCGGCGGATCCGCCCGAGCTCCTCCACCAGGTGCACGGGCAGCCGGATGGTGCGCGACTGGTCGGCGATCGACCGGGTGATCGCCTGCCGGATCCACCACGTCGCGTAGGTGGAGAACTTGAAGCCCTTGGCGTAGTCGAACTTCTCGACCGCCCGGACGAGGCCCGCGTTGCCCTCCTGGATGAGGTCCAGCAGGGGCAGGCCGCTGCGCGGGTAGCGGCGGGCCACCGCGACGACCAGCCGGAGGTTGGACCTGATGAAGACGTCCTTGGCCCGCTCCGCGTCCTCGGCTATCGCCTCCAGTTCCTCGCGCGTCACACCCTCGGGCAGGGCGCCATCGTCCAGCAGGTGCTGGGCGTACACACCGGCCTCGATGCGCAGGGAGAGTTGGACCTCTTCGGCGGCATCGAGCAGCGGCGTCCTGGCGATCTCGTCGAGGTACATGCCGACGAGATCGCGGTCGGCCTCAAGGTTGGTCGGCCGGGCCGAGCGAGTCCGGGCGGCCCTGTCGCGAACGACGGCACGAGTGGCCATGCTTGCTCCCTTGCTGAAGTGCCGGGTCTGGCGGCGCGGCTCGCGCGGGGCTGCGCTGCTCATACAGATGCGGGCCTCCTGGAGGCTCACACGTAACGATCCAACGCACAGAAATGGGACAACATTCCCAACTCATTCAGATTTTCGCGCCTCATGCAGTATCCTGCCGGATTTCACCCCGACGGTCGGCTCTCCGTCACCACCGGCCCACAGCGCGCGACGGGCGCGGACGCCGCCACCCCTTTCAACGAACGACACCTCCCGATCGCACCTTCTCCGCACAAAAGATGCCGAATCGCGATCGCGCCGGGTCCGCTCCGCACACCGCCACTGGGAAGGTGTCAGCCATGCACCCGTCCGCCGCTCCCGCCGCCCGTCGGCTCGTCGCCCGACACGCCCTGTGGGCGCTCGGTGGCACGCTGTTGTTCGGCGCGCTGCTCGGGCTGGTGGCGAGCGACTGGGGCCCGCTGATCCGGTTCGACGAGCACTGGATCGACTCCCTGCACGGCTATGCCCGCCGCCACACGGCGTGGACGGCGTCGATGCAGACGCTCGGCGACATCACCGGCACGGCCACCATGCGTGCACTGCTACTCGGTGCCGCGGTCTGGCTGTGGGCGATCAGGGCCCGCACGCTCGCCTCCTGGGCCGCCGTCCAGGCCGCCCTCGGCTGGGCACTGGCGATCGGCCTCGCGGACGCCGTCGGCCGGGCCCGCCCGCACTTCGCCGACCCGGTCGCGCACGCCGACGGCCCGGCCTTCCCCTCCGGGCACGCGATGGCCTCGGGGATCACCTGCGCCGCCCTGGTGGCCCTGGTCTGGCCGCTGGCCGGGCGGGCCGGCCGGATCTGGGCGGGGTGCGCGGCGGGGGTCGCCGTCCTGGCGGTCGGCTGGAGCCGGATCGCCGTGGGGGTGCACTGGCCGAGCGACGTCCTGGGCGGGTGGCTCGCCGCCGCCGCCCTGCTCGGCTGGGTGACGGTCGTCGTGGAGCTGTGGCGGCCCGGCGCCCTCGCCCGGGACTTCCGCCGGGTGGACCGCCGGACCAGGCCGCGCGTGCAGCGCGTCCTCGCCCGAGGCACACCACCGCCGGGCCGCGACGACGACGGGCTCGACGGTGACGGCGACGACGAGCGCGACCGCGACAGTGACGGCGACCGCGGCGAGGGCGGCCCGGCCGACCGCCGCCGGGGCCGCCGGGGCGGCTCCGGCACGGACGGGCCGGACACCGGGGGTGGGGACGACGACCCGGAGGACGGCGACGGCCGGTCCGCTCCCGGCGCCGCCCCGCGGTGGCGGACGAGGCGCGTGTCCACCACCGACGCCGCCGACATGCAGTGAGAAAGCTCACACGGTCGGGCGCCGCCCCCACGGCGAGGGGACATCGATGACGGTCGATCACTCCGAACGGATTGCAGCTGGCGCCGACATAACCGGACATAAGCCCGCAATCCATAACCCTTCGCGCCACAGCGCCCTTCCGGCCCCCGATATCCTCCGTGGACGCAGGGCTGTCGCCCGGGACACCGGCCTCCCCAGGGAGTGCCGCGGTTTGGCAGACTGCTCCGGTTGGGTGCACCTGTGCGGAGGCCCCACAGCCCCACCGCCCAGGCACCGAGTGACGGGGGTCCGATGACCATGAACACCACGGGTGAGTCCCCCGACTCGTACGCGCACCCGGACCCGCCGACCATGGCCCTGCGCAAGATCCCGGCGCAGCCGCCGGAGGCCGGACGCACCGGCGACCCGGCGCAGGCCGGGCACCCCGGCGCGGTCCCGCAGCCCGGCATCCCCGCCCAGCCCGGTACGCCGCCGCAGGCGCCCGCCACCGTGCCCGCGCAGCGCCAGGGCGAGGCCCCGGCCGCGCCCGCGGCCTCGGTCGGCCGCAGCGGGCTGATCATGGCTCTCGGCACGCTCTCCTCGCGTGCCCTCGGCTTCGTCCGCAGCGCGATGATCGTCGCCGCGCTCGGTGCCGCCGGCCTCGGCGACTCCTTCAACGTCGCCAACTCGCTGCCCAACGTCGTCTACATGATGCTCATGGGCGGCGTGCTGGCCTCCGTCTTCGTCCCGGAGCTGGTGCACGCCGCCCAGACGCACAAGGACGGCGGCGTCGCCTACACCGACCGGCTGCTCACGCTCTGCGGCACGATCCTGGTCGTGCTGACGGTCGGCGCGTGGCTGCTGGCCCCCTGGATCGTCGACCTCTACTCGAACTTCGACGGTGCGCAGCGCGACCTGACGATCGCCTTCGCCCGGTACTGCCTGCCGCAGATCCTCTTCTACGGCGTCTTCACCCTGCTCGGCCAGGTGCTCAACTCGCGCGACCGCTTCGGCGCGATGATGTGGACGCCGGTGCTGAACAACGTGGTGGCGATCGCCGTCTTCGGCCTCTACATCGTGGTCGGCAACGGCGCGGACAAGGCCGAGCAGATGACCTCGGGCCAGACGATGCTGCTGGGCCTCGGCAGCACGCTCGGCATCGTCGTCCAGGCCGTCGGCCTGCTGCCCTCGCTGCGCTCCTCGGGCTTCCGCTTCCGGCCCCGGTTCGACTGGCGCGGTGCCGGCCTGACCAAGCCGATCCGGGCCGCGAGCTGGGCGCTGCTGCTCGTCGTGGTCACCCAGCTGTCCTTCGCCGTGATCAGCCGGCTGAGCACGGGCGCCGGTGTCCGCGCGGCGAAGGAGGGCCTGGAGATGGGCCTCGGCAACTTCGCGTACACCAACGCCTATCAGCTGTTCGTCGTTCCGCAGGGCGTCATCACCATCTCGCTGGTGACGGCGCTGCTGCCGGGCATGTCCAGGGCCGCGACCCGGGGCGAGCTGACGAAGATCGGTTCGGACCTGGCGGGCATGCTGCGCTCCTCGGCCGCGATGATCGTCACGGCGACCGTGCTGTTCGTCGCGCTCGCGCCGCAGATCGCCGACATCGCCTACGGGCACGGCAAGGTCACCGCGGCGGACTCCTGGGTGATCGCCCAGGCGCTGATCGCCTTCGCGATCGGTCTGCCGGCCTTCTGCGCCCAGTACGCCCTCTCCCGCGGCTTCTACGCGATGGGCGACGCCAAGACCCCGTTCTGGCTGACGGTGGTGTCGACCTCGGTGAACTCCGGGCTGTCCGCGATGGCGTACTGGCTGCTGGGCCCGCGCTGGATCATCATCGGCATGGCCGGTGCGCAGAGCATCGCCTGCCTGGTCGGTGTCGGCCTGACCGGCTGGGCGCTGGGCCGCCGGCTGCGCAAGCCCGTGCCGGCCGCCGCCGTCACGGCCCCGGCCGCTCCGGACGCGACGATGGTGCTGGGCCTGCGCCGCGGCGGCAAGCCGCGCAGCGGTCTCGACGGCGGCTCGGTGATCGCGCTGCACCTGGCCGTCACGGCAGCCTGCCTGCCGGGCGCCGCGGCCGCGGTGTGGCTGGCGGGCCGGATCACCGACGCCACCGGCGGCGGCATGCTGAGCAGCGTCGTGGGCCTGGCGGCGGGTTCGCTGGCCGTTCTGGTCTCGTTGTTCGTGCTGGCGCGTCCGCTCGGCGCGGGCTCGGCCGTGGCGCCGTTCGCCCGCAAGCTCCGCATCCCGTACCCGGAGCCGGCCGCCGCCAACGGCAACGGCAAGCACCGCCGCTGAGGCGACGAGCGGTGAGGCGCCGAGCGTGAGGACGGGCCGGGTCGAGAGCTGACGGCCCGCCCGTCGGCGTGCCGCCGCTGCCTGTTCGGCGCAGCGGGGTTCGCCCCACCGGGTGGCCGACCGTTGCGCCGCGTCCCGCCGGTCCGTTGGAACAGGACGGACCCCGGTGGATGGTGAACGTCCCACCGGGTGCTAGCTTCGCGTCGCTCTCCGTGTGACGGCGCACCGGCGGAATGCCGCCGAGTGCCCGCGCGGCGGGCTCCAGATGGGTTCCGGTCCCCCCATGACCGGTACGGGCACGGGAAGGTCCGCAGACTCCGTTGACTGCCACACACAGAGCCGAGCGCGAGAGCGGCGGCGCCGCGCACAGACGCAAGCACCGGCTGCGGATACCGCTGGCGATCACCGCCGCGGTGGCCGCCTCCGCCACCGGCCTCGCCCTGCTGGCCGGGGCCGGTACGACGCCGGCCGCGGCGACCGCGGGCGCCGATGTCCTGCAGCGCCAGTTCGCCGACGCGGCCGCCGAGTTCAAGGTGCCGGCGAGCGTCCTGCTGGCGCTCTCGTACCAGCAGACCCGCTGGGAGTCGCACCACGGCGAGCCGAGCACCACGGGCAACTTCAGCGTGATGGGCCTGACGCAGGTCGACCCGGCGGCGGTGGCCAAGGCGATCGACGCCGGTCCCGGTCCCGAGGTGGACGGTCGGGGCGACGACGCCCCGGTGCGCAAGGACGCGCCGCCGGTCCAGGTCGAGGACACCCCGGCGCTGCACACCCTGGACCGCGCGGCGAAGCTCATCGACAAGCCGGCGGACAAGCTGAAGACGGATCCGCTGCAGAGCATCCGCGGCGCGGCCGCTCTGCTGGTGAAGTACCAGAAGGACGCCGGCCGGCCGCTGTCGAGCGACCCGGCGGCCTGGTTCACGGCGGTCTCCCGCTTCAGCGAGTCCCCGGCCGGGCAGGGCGGCGACGACTTCGCCGACCGGGTGCTCGGCACCGTCAAGGTCGGCGCCTCCCGGCTCACTTCGGACGGCCAGCTGGTCACCCTGGCCCCGGCCCCGGCCGTGACCGCGGGCGACTCGGCCGCGCTGCGGCTCAGCTCGGCCGACGGGCAGACGTCCGTTCCGGTCGCTCCGCCGGTGGCCAAGCGCCCGGCCGGCAAGCCCGCCAAGCCGGGCAAGTCCACGGGCAAGTCCACCGGCAAGGCCACGGCGACGCCGGGCTCCGGCACGGCGGGCGGGGGCACCGCCTCCCGTGGCGCCACCACCGGCTCCCGCACCACCCTGGCGTCGTACAGCGGTGTTCAGGCGTCCGGCCTGCCCGCCTCGGGTGCGCTCACCGCGGACGCGCCCGGCCCGGTGGAGTGCCCGGCCGGTCTCGGCTGCGACTTCCAGCCCGCGGCGTACGCGCTCACCAACGCCTCGGACCCGACGTCCTTCGGCAACTACACGGTCGCGAACCGCCCGGCCGACGGCCAGCGGATCGACTACATCGTCATCCACGACACCGAGGGCGGCTTCGCGGGCTCGATCGCGACCTTCCAGAAGCCGACCACGCAGGCCAGCGCGCACTACATCGTGCGGTCCTCGGACGGCCACGTCACGCAGCTGGTGAACACCAAGAACGTCGCGTGGCACGCCGGCAACAAGACGCTCAACATGCACAGCATCGGCATCGAGCACGAGGGCTACGCCTTCCCGGCGAACAACGCGACCTGGTACTCGGAGCAGCTGTACCAGTCCTCGGCCTCGCTGACCCGCTACCTGGCGGACCGCTTCGGCGTGCCGCTGGACCGGCAGCACATCATCGGCCACGACGACGTGCCCGGCCCGCGCCAGCAGGACATCGCCGGCATGCACTGGGACCCGGGCACGTTCTGGGACTGGAACCACTACATGGACCTGGTCGGCGCGCCCGTCCGGGCCAGCACCGGCGGTCCGATCCTGGTCGGCGGCAAGGTCACCATCGCCCCGGCCTTCGACTCCACCAACATGCCCCCGGTGGACAACACCTCGGCCCGCCCGGAGAACTTCGTCTACCTGCGGACCTCGCCGAGCGACAGCGCGCCGCTGATCGGCGGCGGCACGACCCAGGCCGCCAGCTGGAAGGCCAAGGCCGTCGCCGGCACCAGCTACGTGGTCGCGGACCAGCAGGGCGACTGGACGGCGATCTGGTACGGCAGCGTCAAGGGCTGGTTCTACAACCCGAACGGCCAGAGCGCCGCGGCGGACAACCGCGCCGGGCAGACCGTGCTCGTCCCGAAGGCCGGCCAGTCGTCGATCCCGGTGTACGGGCGGGCGTACCCCGAGCGCGCCGCGTACACGCCGTACCCGGCCATCGCCGCGATCTTCGACTCGGGCAACCTCGCCCCGGTGGCCTACACGGCGACGATCCCGGCCGGCCAGGCGTACCTGGCGGCGGCCGACCAGCCGGTGTACGGCGACTACTACTACGCGCAGAACATCAACGGTGACGCGCCGAACGACCGCACCCTGGTGGTCGGCAACGACACCTACTACCCGATCCGGTACAACCACCGGCTCGCGTTCCTGAAGTCGACCGACGTCGACGCGGTCACCGCGACCACGCCCGCGCCGGGCGGCTACACGCCGGTCACGCCGACGCGCCTGCTGGACACCCGGTCCGGCCTCGGCGCGGCCAAGGCCAAGGTCGGCCCCGGCGGCACCGTTCCGCTGCAGGTCACCGGCGGCTCCACGGGTGTCCCGGCGAGTGCCACCGCGGTGATCCTCAACGTGACGGCGGTCGCGCCGAGCGCGGGCAGCTTCGTCACGGTGTACCCGGACGGCCAGCCGCGGCCGGTCGCGTCCAACCTCAACTTCACCGCCGGTCAGACCGTCCCGAACCTCGTGGTGGTGCCGGTCGTCAACGGCCGGGTGAACCTCTACAACCGGGCCGGCAGTGTGGACCTGCTCGCCGACGTGTCGGGCTACTACGCGCCGGACGGCGGGGCGAAGCTCACCACCATGACGCCGACCCGCCTGCTCGACACCCGTAACGGCACCGGTGCCGCGCAGGCCCCGGTCGGCCCGGGCGGCACCCTCGACCTGACGCTGACCGGTGTCCCGGCGGACGCCACCGGCGTGGTGCTGAACGTGACGGCCACCGGCCCCACCGCGGACAGCTTCGTCACCGTCTACCCGACCGGCAGTGCGCTGCCCGTGGTGTCGAACCTGAACTTCCGTGCGGGGCAGACCATCCCGAACCAGGTGATCGTCCCGATAGCCGACGGCAAGGTCAGCCTCTACAACCGGGCCGGCAACGTCGACCTGGTCGCCGACATCACCGGCTACTACTCGCCGGGCGGCGCCGCGAAGTTCACCAGCACCGGCCCGAGCCGCCTGCTGGACACCCGGACCGGCACCGGCACGGCGACCGGCAAGGCGGCACGCCTCGGCCAGGACTCGACGCTGACGCTCACCGTGGCCGGACGGGCCGGTCTGCCGACCACCGGCGTGACGGCGGTCGTCCTCAACGTCACCGCCGTACAGCCCTCCGCGGGCGGCTACCTGACCGTCTTCCCGGCGGGCACCGAGCGCCCGGGTGTCTCCAACCTCAACTTCACCGCGGGCCAGGTGATCCCCAACCTGGTGGTCGTCCCGGTGAAGGACGGCAAGGTCTCCTTCTACAACCGGTTCGGCAGCGTCGACCTGGTGGCCGACATCACCGGCTACTACACCGGCTGATCGCCGGGGTCGGACGACAGAACGGCCGTGGCCCGGCCCCCGCAGTGGGGGCCGGGCCACGGCCGTTCGCTGTGCCCGGTCAGTGCGCGTAGTAGCCGTTGACGTCGGCGATCACGTCCACGTTCGCCACGCTGCCGTTGTAGAGGGCGATCTGGCCGGCCTCGTCGGTGGCGACCACGGCGGCGTTCGGAATCGTCTGGTCCTTCACCCAGTTGAGGTTGGAGACCGTCGGACGGGCGCTGCCGTTGGGGTGGATCGTCAGGAAGCCGGCGGCCGCCGTGTTGGTCACGGTGACGTTCATGGAGACCGCGGTGCCGCCCTCGATGGCCCGCAGGTTCAGCGTCTGCCGTCCGCCGATGGGCGCGGCCGGCTTCCACTCCCCGACGCCGCTGGCGAACCACGGCTGGCGGGTGTCGATCACCCGGGTGGGCGCCGAGGCGTGGAACATGTCGCCGCCGGAGGCCGTGTAGTAGCCCGCGAGGTCGGCGATCACCTGGACGGTGCCCTTGCCGCCGCCGCTGTACAGCGAGACCTTGCCGTCCTTCACCGGTACGGTGACCAGGTTCGGGATGGTCTGCCCGGCACTCCAGTTGATGTTGGAGGTGGTCGGGCGGGTGTCGCCGTGCGGGTAGACGGTCAGGTAGCCGGGCCCGGTGGGCTCGGTGACCGTGACGTTGAGCGTCACCGCGCGGACGTCCGCCGGCAGGCCGGGAAGCTGGAGGTCCAGCGTCGAGTCCGCCGCCAGCGGTGCCTTCGGGGCGCCGATCGCGCTGCGGGTGTCCAGGAGGCGCTCGGGGTTCTTCGGGGTGAAGCCGCTGCCCTGGGTGGAGAAGTAGCCGAACAGGTCGGCCACCACGTGCACCGTGCCCGCGCTGCCGTTGTAGAAGGCGACCTTGCCGTCCTTGACCTGAACGGTCACCAGGTTGGCGATCGTCAGACCCGACGTCCAGTTGAGGCTGGAGGCGGTCGGACGGGCTTCGCCGTGCGGGTAGACGGTCAGGAAGCCGGGACCGGTGGGTGCGGTGACGGTGACGTTCATGGTCACCGCGGTCACGCCGTCCGCCGGAACGCCGTTGAGGCCGGTGACGGGCAGTTCGACGGTGCCTCCGGGTGCCACGGCCGTGGTGCCCCCGACGCCGACCGCACTGCGGGTGTCGAACAGCCGGACCGGGCCGGTCGGGGTGTACCGGGTACCGAAGTTCGTCAGCTCGGTGGCACCGCGGTCGCGGCGGCCGGAGCCGGTACCGGTGTCGGGTGCCCACGGGTCGTCGACCGCGCGGGTTCCACCCATGTCGGTGTCCTGCATGCCGGGCGCGTTCTCGTCGGCCGAGTCGACCAGCGGCGAATCGAGCTGGCCGGAGTCGCCCGTCCAGTTGTGCATCTCGACGGAACCGATGACGTCGTGGTCGCCCTGGCCGGAGGCGGCGGCGAAGGCCTTGACGTCGTCGTAGGCGGTGCCCTTCCAGTTGTAGGCAGGGCTGCCGTCCTGGGCGTCGAAGGCGTTGTAGGCGACCTTGGCGCCCTCGGCCGCCTCTGCGGCCACCCGCAGCCCGACGAACGTGGACGCCTCCGAGCAGAGCGGGTTGAGGTGGTTGTCCGCGTCGGCGGTCGACAGCACGTTGTTCTCGACCACCGCTCCGGTGGCGGCACCCGTGAGCTGGACGGCGTCGTTGCAGTGCGCCGCCAGCGTGTTGCCGACGATCACGGTGCCGGGCGCGCCGTTCACGACCACGGCCGGGTTGGAGCTCGTCGAGACGGAGTTGGCGGAGATGACCGTGCCCGTGACACCGGGGCCGACCTCGACCAGCCCGCCGAGACCCGGGACACGGTTGCGCAGCAGCGACACCCCGGACGCGGCACCGGAGATCCGGACCGCCGGGTTGCCCGGCACCGGGCTGCCGCTGAGCGTGTTGTCGGAGACGGTGACGTCGGACGCGCCGTTCACCAGCACGGCACCGTTGTTGCCGAGCAGGTCCAGGTTCTTGAGGCGCACGTGCTGGACGCCGGAGAGCGTGAAGGCGTGCGGCAGCTGGCCGAAGGACTGGCCGACCGTCGAGGTCTCGCCGTAGGGCGCGGTCGGGCCGCCGACACCGAGGAAGGTGATCGGCGCCTCGGCGGTCCCCGAGCGGGTGAGATTCACGTGCTCGGGGTAGTTGCCCTTGGCGATGCTCACGGTCTGGCCGGGCTGGACCTTCGCCGCGGCCGCGGCGACCGTGCAGAACGGCTGGGCCGCGGTGCCCTGGCCGGAGTTCGAGCAGTGCGCCCCGGACGCGTTGTTGACGTAGAGGGTGCCGGACGCGGCCGACGCCCCGGTGGCACCGACCGCCGGGAGTCCGGCCGCGCCGATGATCGCGGCGCCCGTCAGGATGCCAAGTCGTGTTCTGATGATGCCCCCCAAGGGCTCAACGAAGTGTGCGAAGCGGGCCGGAGCGCAGAACAAGCGCTCGAACGAACCGCGTGCGGATCATTCCACACCGCTCCGAACCCCGACCAGGGGGTATCCGCACACACCGCCCGCCGCTCCCAAGGCTCCTGCGCCGACGAATCACCCACCCCGGACAAACCGGAAGAGCCGCACCCACATGTGGGTCACGACGCCCCGACCTGCCCTCCTCCACGACGACGAAAGGGCCGGCTTCCGAGGATCGTCCTCGTGAGCCGGCCCCGGAGAGCTGCGGTGCTGTGCCCCAGGCAGATCTGAACCTGCGACATCAAAATTAGGAGAACAGTCGTCAGACCTCCGGCCTGACCTGCGACATCACCAGGTGGGCAGTTCAGGCCCTCTCCCCCGCCGCAAGCCGCAACTCCCCGCGGCTCCCCGCGGCTCCCCGCCCAACATGGCACGACTGCGGCACGGCAGCGAGCTCCGTGTAATCTGCCCATGCCCTGCGTCGGCCGGCGACTGCAACCCACAGCTCCGGCCCGTTGTGGAGGGGACCAGCCCGTTCGAGCCAGGCCAGGGGGGTCTATCCATCGGCGATCGACCGCATAGCCGGTGGCGCGGTGGCCTCTTCGTCCCGAAGCAACCCGGGCGCTCGGGTGATGTGGGGGTGCAGTGCCGCTGACCTGTGTGAACGATCCCTCGACGTCCGCGGTTGTCCGCCGGCGTCCGGAGCCGTTGTCACGCAGTTAGACACTCAGACCTGCATCCACGTGCCGCAGACCAGCTAGATGCGAACTATCGGCGGGATGGTCGCTGGGAGCCTCACAGGCTGGTCAACGCGGCCATGGGCGCCTTGTGAAGTCAGCTGCGGTTGCGGTGGTTGCGGTGCTCCGCTGCCGTACAGCACAAGCTTGAACGTGACCGGCCGCCCGACCTGCGGACCTCTGTCACCGGTTGTCCGTGGTTGTCCGCTGGAGCCCCTGGCGTTGCCGTCAGAATCCCCTTTCGCGCACTGGCCACGTTGGAGATGATCACGGCCATGGACTCTCACCCCTCTATCTACGAGGCGCGCTACGGCTGGCACCGCCGCTCCGTCGTTGGGGCGCTCCTCAGCCTCCTTCCCACTGCCCTCGCCATCACCCTGCATGAACCGACGTGGTTCATCGGGTTGATCGCGCTCACTACAGGCGGCATCGGCTTCGTCGCGACGGCTGTGGTGGCCAGCAGCCGTCGCGTCGCCGTAAGGATCGATCACCGCGGAGTCACGTTGGGTCGCGTGCCACTACCAACCGGCTCCCGTACGCAGACCGTTCCATGGGAGAACATCGAGGGGATCCGCGTGTGGCACCTTCGAATGGGCGACAGCATGAGGTCAAGGGGACAGTACATAAGCCTTCAGCGAAGCGCCGGATCGCCACCCCTCGTCGGCCATCCGGACTACCTTCGCCCGAAGACTGTGGCAGCAGAGCTTCCGCCAGCAAGTAAGAAGCTGTCGTGGGCCGAGCTGGACCCCGTGCGTCTCCAGGCTGCAGTCACGGCCTTCGCGCCAGGGGTGCGTTTGGTCATAGAGAGCTGACGCAGCACCCGTGTCAGAGCCAATGCACGCGGGTGGCGGAGTCTCAATGACCGAAGTCAAGCTGACCAGTCCAGTCAAGCCCTGAGCTTGGGAATCTCGCCCACTGATCAACCGTCAAACGGCTTTGCCCTGCCGTTACGTCGCATACAGGGCATCCCCTGCCGTGCTGGACCACCCTCGCCCTCGCGACCGCCGCGGCCCTGGCCCTCGGCGCGGCCGGCCGGCAGGCCGACCGGCCCCTGATCGACCGGGCGGTCGCGGCGACGAAGGTGCAGCGCCTGACCTCGGACATCGTGGTGCGGGCACTCGGCGCGATGGGCATCGCCGAGATCAACAAGGCGATGGCCAAGGGCGGCGACGGGATCAAGTTCGTCGCCCCGATCACCCGCGACGGCAACGGCTGGCACGCCGACATCAACCTCCCGTACGGCGTGACGGCGATCGACATCATCGACAAGCGCGACCGCCTCGCCTCGGGACTTCGCCGCCCGCTGGGGTGCGTGTGGCCGGAGCCGGTCCACGACCAGCACGCCGGCCGCCTCATGCTGTGGGTCGGCGACCAGGACATGTCCCAGACCAAGGCCCCCGCCTGGCCGCTCGCCACCGCCGGAACGATCAGCCTGTTCAAGCCGCTGCCGTTCGGCACCGACCAGCGCGGCCGCTCCGTCAGCATGCTGCTGATGTTCGCGAACGTGCTGATCGGCGCCATGCCCCGGTTCGGCAAGACCTTCGCCCTCCGCGTCCTGATGCTCGCCGCGGCGCTCGACCCGAGCGCGGAGCTGCACGTGTGGGAGCTCAAGGGCACCGGCGACCTGGAGGACGCCGCCAAGGTCGCCGCCGACTACGGGTCCGGCGCCGACGACGAGACCATCGAGGGCGCCGTCGGCTCGCTCCGCTACGTGCACAAGGAGCTGGAGCGCCGCGCCGCCGTGATCCGATCGCTGCCGAAGGAACGCCGCCCGGAGAACAAGGTCACCCCGGAGCTGGCCGCCGACCGGAAGCTCGGCCTGCACCCGCTGGTGCTGATCATCGACGAGTGCCAGGAGCTGTACTCCCACGACACCTTCGGCAAGGAGGCCGGCACCCTCTCGGAGGCCATCATCAAGCGCGGCCCCGCCATGGGCGTCATCCTGCTGCTCGCGACCCAGCGGCCCGACGTGAAGTCCCTGCCGTCCGGGGTCAGCGCGAACGTGGGCATCCGGTTCTGCCTGCGGGTCATGGGCCAGACCGAGAACGACATGGTCCTCGGCACCAGCTCCTACAAGAACGGGTTGCGGGCCACGTCGTTCACCGCGAACGACAAGGGCATCGGCTACCTGGTCGGCGCCGCCACCGACGCGCAGATCGTCCGCTCCTACTACCTCGACGGCCCGGCCGCCGGCCGCATCATGGACCGCGCCCGCGCCGCCCGCATCGTCGCCGGCACCCTCACCGGTGTCGCGGCGGGCGAGACCCCGGAGCGCGCGAAGAACACCGGCGGGATCCTGGACGACCTGGTCAGCATCTGGCCGGCGGGGGAGGCCAAGGTGTGGTCCGAGACCCTGGTCGCCGCGCTCGCCGCCCTGGACGAGGACCGGTACGGCGGGTGGGAGGCCGACCAGCTCGCCGCCGCCCTCAAGCCGTACGGCGTGGAGACGGTGCAGATCTCCCGCCGGGTCGACGGCCGGCAGACCAACCGGCGCGGCGTGGAGCGCGACCGCATCACGGATGCCATCACGCGCCGTGACGGACAGCGGTCCGCCTGACCGCCAGCAACGGTGCTACCGGTAGCGGGTGGGTCCGCTACCGGTAGCACCCCCGCTAGCACCCCATCCGTGTCCTGAGCTGGCCGCTAGCGGATAGCGGCCCACCTGCGCAAACCCCCGAAACCGCCCCGGGAGGCCCCTCCATGACCCCCACCGTCCTGGCACTCGCCTGCCTACTATCCGTCACCCTGTGTTACTGCCTGGTGTGCTGGGTGAGCCCGTTCGGCCGCTGCCGCACGTGCACCGGCACCGGCCTGCTCATGCCCACCGGCCATGCCCACCGGCCGCATCCCGCGCCGCCCGAAGCCCTGCCGACGCTGCCAGGCCACCGGCCGGCGACTGCGGATCGGCCGCCGCCTGCACAACCACGCCACCGCTACTCGCACCGTCGCCCGCCGCATCCGCGACGACGCCCACCGCTAACCGCGCACCGCCCCGAGAGGAGAACCACCGTGCTCGTCACCGTGTCCGCCGCGCTCCTGATGGCCGCCGGCGCCGGAGCGCTCCTGTACTTCCGCCGCCTCGGCTTCGGCGCCGCCGCCGTCGTGTGGCTGTCCGGCTTCACCGCCGCCTCCACCGGCCTCGCAGGTCCCCGTGAACGCCCTGCTCACCGCCGCCGTCCACGCGCTCAGCAACCGGTAGCGGCGGGCCGGTTCACTTCCGGGCCTTGGTGGCCGCGGCCAGGCCGCAGCACACCCCGACCACCGCCGGTCCGGCGATTCCGCGGACCGCGTCGCCCTGGCCGAGCCAGCTAAGCACCGCGAACACCGCGCCGCCGACCACGCACGTCACCAGGACCGTTCTCACCACTCGCATGCGCGCACCCTAACCACCCGCGGCCCGGCCCCGGCCGGGCGGCCCCGTGGAAGGACCGACCCCGCCATGACCCACCCCGCGATCCGGCCGCTCGCGGCCGTCCACCTCCGCGAAGCCCTCACCGCCGCCGCCGACCACCAGCCCGCCGCCGCCCTCGCCGCCCTGATGCACATCGACAACGAGTCCTGGCAGGCCATCACCGGCCGCCTCGCCCTGCTCGGCACCGACCTGCTCGACGTCCTCGCCACCACCACGAACGGAGGCACCACCCCGTGAACACCGCCGACCTGGTCACCGCCGCCGTCCTGTTCGACCCCGGCATCGCCGGCACCGCCGCCTACCTCCACACCCAGCGCGGCTGGCGCACCGACTCCGCGGCCGTCCGCACCGTCCTCGCCGAATCCGCCGCCCACCGCGCCGCCGCCGACAACGGCACCCCGCCGCAGGGCGGCGAGCCCGCCCCCGAGGCGGCGCCCGTGGAGCCGGTGCAGCTCGCCACCGTCCTGCCCTTCCCCACCACCGACCGCCGCGCCGCCTGACCCCAGACAGGGAGAACACCGCCATGGCCAAGAAGGACCCGCGCACCTACCTCGACCCGCGGCAGATGGGCGCCGACAACCTCACCGACGCCGCCCGCCTGTTCCTCATCGGGGTGCGCGTCGTGCGCGCCGAGAACCGCGGCAAGTCCACCGCCCGCCTGGAGGCCCGCGCCGACCGCATCCAGAACGAGGCCATCGCCCGCTGGGACGCCAAGTACGGCAACCCCGCGACTGACCCGCGATGGCCGAGCCCGTCCTCGACTGGCGCGACGCCCACCACTACGACCGCACCACCGACAAGCCCTGCCGGTGGTGCGGTCGCCTCACCCCGCTCCGCGACGACAACCGGCGCGCGGCGCACAAGGTCTGTGCCGAGCAGCATGCCGACGCTGGGCTGGCCAGGTCAGTCGAAGAGTTCGAGGCGGGCCCGCTCGGCGGCGTTGAGCTCGTCGAACACGCTTCGCAGTCCAGCCCCGGCCGGGTTGTCGTCTGCCAGCAGGCCGGCGCGGTCGGCGCGGATGACCGCTACGTCGTGACTGTCAATCAGCGCCGAGATGCCGCGGCTCCCGAAGGTGTCCCACAGCGCGTTCAGGTTCGCCCCCTGCCACTCGGGAAAGGCCCGCGGCTCGACCGTCAGGATCACGTCCACAAAGTCGCGGAGGGAGTCAATTCGGTGCCCCCGCACATCGATCACCAGTTCGCTCTCTTCCATGACCACAACCTAGCCACCAAGGAGGACACGCCCATAACCATTTGGGACCGTGCGCTGGCCGCTGCCCACCACGCCGCCGCCCGAGACTTCGCCGTCTTCCCGCTTGCGAGGTCGAAGCGGCCGGCGATCCCCAGCCCCCATCCGCCCGGCCGCGAGCGCGACACCTGCCGCGCCGCCTGCGGCCGGCCGGGGCACGGCGTCCATGACGCCACCACCGACCACGACCGCATCGACGCCCTGTTCGCCAAGGCCCCGTGGGCAACCGGCTACGGCATCGCCTGCGGACGGGCCCCACACCACCCGGTTGGCCTCGACCTCGACCGAAAGAACGGCCTCGACGGCGTCACCGACCTCGCCCAACTCACACTCGAACTCTCATTCGAACTTCCGTCGACCGCCACCGTGGCCACGCCCTCCGGCGGGCTGCACCTGTGGCTGTCCGCCCTGCCCGGCGCGGTGTTCCCCAACTCGGTGGGGAAGGTGGCGCCGGGAATCGACGTCCGCGGCCCGGCCGGTTACCTGGTCGGCCCCGGCTCCCTCGGCGAGGTCGGCCGGTACGTGTTCGCGCCCGGCACCGACCCGAACACCATCGCCCCGTGCCCGCCCGCTCTGCTGGCCCTGCTCACGCCCCCGTCCGCACCCGCGGCCGTCGCAACGGTGCAGCCGGCGCGGGTGCACCACCAGAGCGCCTACGCCCGGGCCGCGATCGAGGGCGAGGCCGCCAAGGTCCGCGCCCAGAGCAGGCCCGGCCGGTCGAAGCGACTGTTCGCCTGCTCCGCCACGCTCGGCCGCCTCATCGCCGCAGGCACCGTCGCCGAGGACGCCGCCTACGACGAGCTGCTGTCCGCCGCGCTAGCGACCGGCCTCGACCACAGCGAATGCGCGGCGACCATCCGGCGCGGCTTCGCCAAGGGCGCCCGCCACCTGCGGCCCGCAGCCTGGCCTGCCGCCCCTGCCAGGGGGAGGCCAGGGAAAGCCGCCTTCCCTGGCCTCCCCCTCACCTGCACCTGCCCACCCTGACCCGCCGTGGTCGGTGGCCCTCACAACCCCTCAGACCCCGCACCCGCAGCGCAGAGAGGAACCGCCCGTGTCCATCCCCGCCGGCCCGTCTGACGGCCCGTATGACAACGTCACCAGCCTGTTCGGCGAGGACTGGGACAAGCTGGAGCCCCCGCCGGAGACCACGGACGCGTGGACGCCCCTGTGCCGCTCGGGCAGGCCCGCGCGCTGCCGCTCTTCCCGACCGAGGCCCTGCCCGCGTGGCTCGGTGAGATGGTCGCCGCCGCCGCGGAGGAGACCCAGACCCCTGCCGACCTCGCCGGATGCATGGCCCTCGCCGCCCTGTCCACAGCCTGTGGAGGGCGGGCCGTCGTCGCGGTGCGCGGCCGGTGGCGCGAGCAGGTGAACCTGTTCACCGTCGTCGCCCTGCCCCCGGGCAATCGCAAGTCCGCGATCGTCTCCGAGATGACCCGCCCCCTGCTCGCGGTCGAGAAGGCCCTGATCGAGCAGCACGCCGCGGTGCGGGCCGAGGCCGAGACCACCGCCAAGCTGGCCCGGGTCGCCGCCGAGAAGGCCGCCGCCAAGGCCGCGAACGCCGCCCCGGACGAGCGCGACGCCCTCACCGCCGAGGCCATCGACCTCGCCCAGGCCGCCGATACCACCGCCGTTCCGGCCCGCCCGCAGCTGGTCGCCGACGACGTCACCCCGGAGGGGCTGGCCACGCTGCTGGCCGAGCAGGGCGGCCGGATGGCCGTCATCTCCGCCGAGGGCGGCATCTTCGACATCATCGCCGGCCGCTACTCCGGCACCCCCAACCTGGAGGTGTTCCTCAAGGGCCACGCCGGGGACATGCTTCGCGTCAACCGGCAGGGCCGCGACTCCCAGTTCCTCGAAGCCCCCGCCCTCACCATGGGCCTGGCCGTGCAGCCCTCGGTGTTCCGCGACATCGCCAAGGCCAAGGGCTTCGGCGACCGTGGCCTGCTCGCCCGATTCCTCTACGCCCTGCCCCGCTCCATGGTCGGATTCCGCAACCTCACCCCCGACCTGATCCCCCCCCGCACGTCGCCGACGCCTACGCCCGGACCCTGACCGCCCTCGCCCTGGCCATGGCCGGCTGGACCGACCCGGCCGTCCTCACCCTCAGCCCCGAGGCCGACGCCGCCCTGCTCACCCACCAGCGCCGCACCGAAACCGCCCTGCGGCCCGGCGGACCGCTCGCCCACATCGACACCTGGGCCGGAAAGCTCGACGGCGCCGTGTGCCGTATCGCCGGCCTGCTCCACCTCGCCACCCACCCCACCGACGGCTGGACCCGCCCCATCACCGCCGACACCCTCACCCGGGCCTGCCGCATCGGCGACTACTTCACCGCCCACGCCCTCGCCGTCTTCGACGCCATGGGCAGCGACGCGGCCCTCGCCAAGGCCCGCACCGCCCTCGCCTGGCTCGCCGCCAACCCCCGCGAGTCCATCAGCCGCCGCGAGCTGTTCAACGCCCTGCCCCGCGCGGACTTCCCCACCGTCGCCGACCTCGACCCCGCCCTCGCCTTGCTGGAAGACCACGGTTGGATCCGCCAGACCGAGGCCCCCAAGCGCACCGGCCGCGGCGGCCGGCCACTGTCCCCGCGCTACCAGACCCACCCCACCGTCACCCACCCCGGAGCCTGACCAGCCCGGAAACCCACCGCAGAACCCGCAGAACCTGCAAAACCCCGTCGTACCCCACCCGACCTGCACAAACGCGCAGGCCACCCGCTCCCGCAAAACCTTCGGAAACTCCCGCAGAACCCCACCGCCCCGAACTCACAGGCCAGGGCCCGGAGGTTTTGCGGAGTTTCCGGAGGTTTTGCGGAACCCAAGATCAACCGCAAACCCACAGCTCAGAACCCCTCTCGGGAGGTTTTGCAGGTTCGGCGGGTTCTGCGGCGCCCCTCTGCCACTCCGTCCGCGCTCTGGAGGCTCAACCGATGGCGACCGCCACGCCCAAGAACCGCCGTGCGGCCCGCACCACCCGCGACGACCGGCCGCAGCCGCCGGACCGGCTGCTGAACGTCAAGGAGGTCGCCAAGCTGCTCGGCACCTGGGAAACCAGCGGCGAACGCTACCCCGTCGGCTGATCGAGGAACGCCGCATCACCTACGTCAAGGTCGGCCGACTCGTCCGCATCCCGGAGTCCGCCGTCATCGAGCTCATCGCCGCCAACACCGTGCAGCCCATCGCAGCCCGCCGCCCCAACCGCAGGAGCGCCGCCTGATGCCCAAGAACACCCGCCGCCGCTTCGGCGCCGTCCGCCAACTCCCCTCCGGGCGCTGGCAGGTCCGCTACTACGACCCCGTGACGGGCCAGCGCAGGCCCGACGAGAAGACGTACGCCACCAAGACCGACGCCGAGGTCAGGCTCAGCCAGATCGAGGCCGACATCAGCCGCGACGTGTGGTCCGACCCCGACGCGGGGTGCGTGAACTTCGGCGAGTACGCAGAGCGTTGGCTCAGGGAGCGGAAGCTGGAGGAGACCACCCGGGAGCGCTACGAGACGGTCCTCCGCCTCCACATCGCGCCGGTCCTGGGCGGGAGGTTCGTCTCCGAGATCACCGCGCCGCGCGTGCGGTCCTGGCGTTCCGGGCTGCTGGAGTCGGTCGGTGAGCCGACCGTGGTCAAGGCGTACCAGATGCTGCGAGCCATCATGAACACCGCTGTGGACGACGAGCTGATCAAGCGCAATCCGTGCCGGATCAAGGGCGCCGACACCTACGACGTGCCGGAGCGGCCCGTGCTCACGGTGCAGGAGGTGTTCGCCGTCGCGGACGCCATCGGCACGCGCTGGCGGGCCCTGGTGCTGCTGACCGCGTTCACCACGCTCCGCTTCGGCGAGCTGGCGGCGCTCCGCCGACGGGACGTCGACCTGGAGGAGCGGCTCGTCCGAGTGCGCCGGAACCAGGCCGAGCTGTACAGCGGTCGGCTGCTCGACAAGGCGCCGAAGAGCGCGGCGGGCTTCCGGCCGGTGGCCTTCCCGAGCCAGATCGTGCCGGACCTGGCCCGCCACCTGGAGACGTTTTCCGGGCCGGGGGCGGACGGGCACCTGTTCCTCGGTCCGCGCGGCGGGCAGCTCCGCCGGAGCAACTTCCGGGAGGACTGGGTGAAGGCGAAGGCCAAGGCCGGTGTCAGCGAAGACGTGCACTTCCACGATCTGCGGCACACCGGGAACACCATCGCCTCGCAGAACGGCGCGAGCACCCGGGAGCTGATGACGAGGATGGGGCACAGCACCACGCGGGCCGCGCTGATCTACCAGCACATGACCAGCGACCGTGACCGGGCCATCGCCGACAGGATGGGTGAGGCCGTCCACCGGGCGCTCGGCGAGCGGGGTTCGTCGGCACCCGGCGACAAGTGATCTGGCCATCTGCCAGGCGATATTGACCGGCGCGGTTGAACGCCGATCGGTACGGTCCCCTCATGGAAAATCTGCCCGAGAGCGTGGACCGCCACATTCTGGACCACCAGATCATCCGTGCGCTCAAGGCGATCAGAGACGCGTCCGGCTGCACGCTCCACGAAGCGCTCGACGTGTTCGCGCTGCGGTACGAGGAACTCCGCCGTGACCGGCCGGACGACTTCCGGGTGAGCCGCGAGGAGTATGGCCGCAACGTCTACACCTGACCGGTCAGCTCCGACAGCCGGGGCTACGGGCACGGATGGGGCACGGCAGGACTAGCGGCGCGGCACGACGAAGGCCCAGGTCGGAGGGATGCTCCCTCTGGCCTGGGCCTTTTCGTGTTTCCGGTGCTGTGCCCCAGGCAGGATTCGAACCTGCGACACCGGCTTTAGGAGAGCCGTGCTCTATCCCCTGAGCTACTGAGGCGGGGCCTGCCGAGTGCCTGCGCGGGGCGGGCGGTGTTCGGCCGACGGCAGACAGACTAGCGGATACGGCGCTCGGCGATCGTGTGCGGCGGCAGGTCCCGGGGGCGGGGACCAGCTGTTCCTGGTCGGCCGTGATGTCCGGGTTGGCAGCCGATGGATGGATACGTACAGATCATCCGACGGGAGGGCGCCGGGCCGGTACCGGGCCTGGTCGCGGCCGGCAGCGGCCTGGAACGGGATGGTGGTCGGCCCGGCCGTCTCCTCCTTACCTGTCGGCCGGGGTCCGCCTGCGACAGGTCTTCGTCCGGAGGGCACGGCGGCCGCACACGTCCTCTTCGCGGGCGAGTGTCCGGTCCCGGCGGCCTGTGTCGGTGACGAGAGGCGCGTCTGGGTCGTTACATCGGCACGGGCGACGATCCGTACGAGCGGTTCCCGGCCGGACAGGCCCGGGCCCTCCGGGCCGCGTTCGTCCCGGCCGAGGTCCGGCACAGTCCCGGGCTGACGGTGTCGCTGCTGGTCCGCCGCCCGGCGGCCGAGGCGGCACCCGCGCCGGGCCATCCGTGCCCCGCTGCCGATCGAAAGGCTGTGCCGTGACTGCCCCTGAGGAGACCACCTTCGCCGATCTCGGCAGGGTGCTGGTGATCATCCCGACCTACAACGAGGCCGAGAA